>JAZSJL010000327.1:0-6802 GCA_045534355.1 Acutalibacteraceae bacterium | reverse complement strand
AGTAGACAGACTTCTTACTCTTATTAAGAGAGCCGAGGCTAACCGTGGCGCTTATACATACGACAGCGATGCACACCACAACCTTGCTCGTGAAATTGCAGGTCAGTGTATGGTGCTTATGAAAAACGACGGCAACCTTCTTCCTCTCAAGAAGGATGCAAAGGTTGCTCTTATTGGTGAAATGGCTCGTACACCTCGTTATCAGGGAGCAGGCTCATCACTTATTAACCCAATCAAGCTTGACTCTGCCTTTGCTACAATGAGTGAAATGGGCGTTGACTTTACCTTTGCACCGGGCTACACACTCAAGGGCAAAGACAAGAAGGGCGACCAGCTTATTGCAGAGGCTGTTGAAGCAGCAAAGAAGGCAGAGGTTGCAGTTGTATTCGTTGGCCTTACAGATGAATACGAAACAGAGGGTAACGACAGAAAGCACATCGATATTCCACCAATGCACAACAAGCTTGTTGAAGAGGTGCTTAAGGCAAATCCAAACACAGTTGTTGTTCTTTCAGGTGGTGCATCTGTTAAAATGCCTTGGGCAACAAAGGTACCTGCAATTCTCAATATGTTCCTTACAGGTCAGGCAGGAGGTAGCGCTGTTTGCGATATTATGTTTGGTGACGTTAACCCAAGTGGTAAGCTTAGCGAAACATATCCGTTAGCACTTGAGGATAACTCAAGCTTCAATTACTTCCCGGGCACACCTGTTTCTGTTGAATACAGAGAGGGTATCTACGTTGGCTACAAGTATTACGATACTGCCAATATGGAGGTTGCCTTCCCATTTGGCTTTGGTCTTTCCTACACAACCTTTGAGTATAGCGATATTAAGGTTAGTGCAGATAAAATTAAGGATACAGACACACTTACAGTAACACTTAAGGTAAAAAATGCAGGTGCTTACGATGGTGCAGAGGTTGTTCAGCTCTACGTAAACGACGTTGAAAGCACAATCTATCGCCCGGCAAAAGAGCTCCGTGGCTTTAAGAAGGTATTCTTAAAGGCAGGCGAGGAAAAGGAAGTTTCCATCACTCTCGACAAGCGTGCATTCGCTTACTACAACGTAAACCTTGGTGATTGGCACGTTGAAAGTGGTGAATTCAAGCTCCTCGTTGGTGCCTCCAGCCGTGATATAAAACTTGAGGCAACTGTTTACGTTGAGTCTACAGTTGAGACTCAGGTGCCTGACTACAAGGCAACTGCTCCTTGCTACTATGGTGCAAACATCACAGCTGTTAAGGATGAAGAGTTTGCTGCAGTTTACGGCAAAGAGCTTCCACCTTCACAGAGAGATAAGAGTCAGCCTCTTACAATCCTCAACACTCTTGAGGATTCTGCCGACGGCAAGTGGGGTGGCAGACTTGTAAGACTTCTTCAGAAGCTTCTCGGTACAGAGTCAATGGCAGGTGCTATTGCTTTGCAGACACCTATCAAGAACTTTATCTCTATGAGCTTTGGTCTTTTCAGTCCTGCAATGGCAGAGGGTCTGCTTGTAATCCTTAATGAGGATAAAATGTGCAAGGGTCTCGGCATCATATTTAAGGGTATTCCGAATCTTATTAAGAACCTTGGTAAGTTAAAGCAAATCTAACAAAAGTAAATCGGCTGTAACGAAAATCGTTACAGCCGATAAATTTTTTTAACAAATCAAACAAACACGTTTCTTGAAAGCCAGGCACGTACCTTTTTGCTCTTGTTGGCATAAAGCCAGAAGAAGAGGAGTGCGAGGCAACAGGCGTCAATTACCAGAAAAACCTCTGCAGTAACAACGTGGTTGCTCAAATATGTGCAAAGGCTTGCGACCGAAAGGCTTATTACAAGGTCAACGAAAACGTGCAGTACCTTGGAGGTCCAATGGTGTCTGCGCTTTCTGTCCCAATAAATAAAGGCTAAAACACAAGCCGATACAATTAATATTATTGGCAGAGCAATACTGAAATACCACCTTTCACCACCGAAATTCCGGCTCTGAAAAACGTAGGTATACAGAGCTACGGCAACTGTATCGAAAGCCCACATCACATATGGATGAAGCTTCTTTGAAAGGAAGGGGAATATAAGTACAACCCACAAAAGAAGTGACGTTGAGCCTAAATAAATAAACCACAAATTTTCAGGGGATGTGAAAATATTTATGAAAAAGCAAACGATATTGGGAATAAGAAGAATGTAAGAAGCGATTAATGCACCAAACTTCTTTTTCATATTCTGTGGTATTTCCGGTATATCTGAAAAGGGTGCAACTGCATCAAATTCTACTTTTTTTTCGGGGTGGTAAATCGGAGTGTCGCACAGCACACATTTTGTTGCTGTGGCATCAAGCTCCACACCACAATTAACACAATATGACATAATGTTAACCTCTGTTACTTTCTATTTTTACGTGTACACCCATTTTAACAAGTCGGGTGAAAAACTCTCTTTCTATATCTGACTCTTCCAGGATATTTGCAAAGGTAAAGGCAAGGTTATCGCCAATAGTAGCTATTCCGCATCGGGCAGCGTGGTGAATACCGGGGCCCGGAGTGAAAATGACTTTTTCAATATGGGGGAGCATTTCCTCGGGAATGCTTATAGGACCCAGGTTGGAAAGGTATGAGGAGGCAGTTTTTTCTGCTGCAACAACAGTAGCAACGCCAAGCCCCAAATTCTTAACAGGGAGAGGGAGGTATTTTAAAAACGGGTTCTTCTCAAGCTTCACGTGCTGTGAAATCATAGCGTTAAGCTTTTTTTCGTCTCTTTCAAGGCGAAGCAGCAACGCTACCTGCTGCAAAAGCTCATCAAAGCTGTATTCACCTAATCGTGGGTCTACCTTAACAAGCAAGCATACAGAAAAGTTTCGCATTGTTTCAGAGGGGTATACATTTCTTAAGTTTATAGGAATCTGCACAGAAACCTCTCGTTGACGTTTACTTTCTCTTAATTGCTTTTGGCAATGTATGTCCATCAACATAGCTGCAAAAAACTCTGTTATTGTTACGCCCTTACTTTTGGAGAGCTTTCTTACCTGCTCAAAGCTCATAACACCTGTGGTGATATTAACAAAGTGCTTTGGTACGGGGGTGCCCTTTGGGTGATAAACTCGTTTGCCTGTTATTGAGTGACCTGCCTTTGAGTGAGCGTTTTTGTGAAAGGCATCCTCAAGCTCTGTTTTAGGAGCAGCTTCGGTTAAATCCTTTACAAAGCCACCTGCAGGGATTTCGTGTCCCTTAAGACGCAAATATTCAGCAACGAGGGTAGATGTGAAATTTGCACTGCCGTAGCCGTCTGAAATGGCGTGAAAAAGGTCAACTGCAATTCTTTTACCGTGGTAGTAAACTCTGAAAAGGAATCTGTCGCCCTCTTTGAATTTAATTCTGTAGCAGGGGTTCTGAATATCCTCTCGTACAAATGGTGCAGGCAGAGGATTTTTTTCAAGGTAGTACCAGAAAAGCCCCTTTCTCATTCGTACGTTGAAGCCCGGAAAACGGGGCATTACATTTACAAGAGCCTGTTTGAGTATGTCGGGGTCAACTTCTTCCTTGAGCTCAACTGCATAACGGAAAATATTCGACCATTTGGAGGTATTTTGCCCGGGGAAAAGAATACCTGCATTGTCAAGCCTGAACCAATCAGGTGAACGGCGCAAACGATTTTCAGACATACTCAACGCTCCTTTCGGTGAATTTTAAAACAATACACAATAATTATACATATTATACCGGTCTTTTGCAATATTAAAAATTTATATGTAAAATTAAAAATTTTTGAAGAAAATACAAACAAATGTTTGCTTTTTTCGAAAATATGTGATATTATAGGTTACGGAGACAGAATATTTGTTCGAAAGGTGATATTATGGAACCTATTAATGATACCCAAAAAAGAATATACGAGTTCCTTGTACAGCGCTCGCAGGATGGTGTTCCGCCGTCAGTTCGTGAAATCGGTGCAGCTGTTGGTTTGCGCTCCACCTCATCTGTACAGGCAAATCTCGATGCTCTCGAGAATGCAGGCTATATTGAAAGAGACCCTCTTTTAAAGAGGTCTATCCGTATTTTAGGGCAGGCAGAAAACGTTACCCACGTTCCTCTTATAGGTACCGTTACTGCAGGTCAGCCTATTCTCGCAGTTGAGGAAATAGAGGGCTATATTCCCTATACAGGCAGAGTTTCACGAGATAAGCCTCTTTTTGCCCTTCGTGTTCGTGGCGAAAGTATGCTTTGGGCAGGTATCTTAAACGGCGATATTGTTATCGCAGAAAAGACTCCTTACGCTGCCAATGGCGAGATTGTTGTTGCACTTCTTGAAGATGAAGCAACAGTCAAGCGCTTCTATAAGGAAAACGGACACTTCCGTCTGCAGCCCGAAAACGATGAATTCGAGCCTATTATTACAGATACGGTTACAATTCTCGGTAAGGTTGTTGCCCTTGTGAGATACTATTAATTCAAAAGATTGCAAACAATAAGAGAGCGTTGCTGTACGGCGACGCTCTCTTCCTTCTGTATTCATTATAGCACAAAATAAAAATTAAAACAAGTCTTGTATATATATTAGTGTTGTAGTAAAATTCAAGAAGGCTACTATTAAGTTTGATATAAAGGGGAGTATGCTTTGTTTTCAGAGGATATGATTGCCGAGGAGCGCAAATTCAATGAGGTTCGTTCTTTTCTGGAGCAGGAAACGGTAAGGCTTACTGCACTTATTGAGGAATATAAAGAGGATATTAAAACCCAGGGCAGAGATTTCAATATGGATAACCCTAATGGAGGCATGTACTCCGGTATGGAGCTTACCGAAATCCACCACGATATGGAAAGAAAAATGTTCTATTCCCAACAGGCTGCAAATGATATTGCCTTTTACCGTAAGCTGAAGGATGCACCATATTTTGCAAGGGTGGATTTTAAAATCGAGGGTGCTCTTAAGCCACGCACAGTTTACATCGGTCTTAAAAATCTTCAGGACCCTGAAACCTTTGAGATATACGTGTGTGACTGGCGTGCACCTGTTGCCTCACTTTTTTATGAGGACTTTGAGGATAAAGCATTTTTCGATGCTCCAAAGGGCAGAATTTATGGGGATTTACTTCTTAAAAGACAATATAAATTTAAGGATGGCTGTCTTTACTATTACGTGGATAGCGACGTTAAGATAGACGATGAAATTCTACGTGACGTGCTATCATCGTCCTCGGGCGAACACCTTAAGGTGATTGTAAACAGTATTCAGCGTGAGCAGAATAAGGCTGTAAGGCATACCGACAACGAGAATCTTCTTGTTGTGGGCCCTGCAGGAAGTGGTAAGACCTCTGTTGGCTTCCATAGACTTGCGTTTTTGCTGTATAAAAATCGTAATGAAATTTCATCTGCTGAAATTGTAATGCTTTCGAATAACGATATTTTCTCAAGCTACGTTGCAGATATTATACCTGAGCTTGGCGAAATGCCTATTAACTATGCTTCCTTCTACAGTATTTTTGCTGCTGAAATACCAACCCTTGAGGTATCGGACTACTATGCCCTTGCCGATGAGGTAATAAGTGGCAATACTCAAAGAGAAGCTTGTGCTTCAATAAAGATGAATGCAGAGTTTATGTCTTACCTTGAAGAAAAGGGTCGGGCACTTACCCCTGAATTCTCGGACATTACCTACCACGGGAATGTAATTCTCTCTGCTTCTGCGCTTCTTGGAAGATTCTTGTCGGACAGCGAAAGCTCGGCAAGAAACAAGGGTGAGAGGCTCTCTGCCTATGCGCAGACTGCGATTAACGAATTCTTCTCCGAAAATCAGAAGACAATTTATGCAGAGCTGGATATAGATACATCAATAGATGAGGATACAAGCAAGCTTTTAAGACTGGCAAGGCGAGAGGTTAAGGGCGCTGCAGTTGAAATGATTAAACGAGCAACACTTTTTGACCCTGTTAAGTCATATTTTCGTATTCTTGCAGAGTATTCCCGTGAGAAAAATCTGCCTGAGCTTACAGAAACTACTCGCTCCTTACAAAAAGGGTATGTTGAATTTGAGGATGCTTTAGGTATAGTTTTCCTTAAAACCGTTTTTGGTACAGCAGCAGTATTATCAGGTGTTAAGCATATCCTTATAGACGAGGCACAGGATTTCTCTTTGATTCAGCACGAAATATTAAAGAGAATCTTTTCTCGTGCAAGGGTAACATTACTTGCCGATACAAATCAGGCTATTGTTGCAGGCATAAACACAGTTAATCAGGAAAGCCTTGCACAGATTTATGGCGCAAAAATAATAAGCCTTAATAAAAGCTACCGTTCTACAGAGCAAATCAATGAATTTGCAGTTTCTCTCTTGCCTCAAAAATCAAGATACGAGATTTTTAAACGAAGTGGTGAGCCTGTAGCAAGGGTGAGTGGAAAAAAATCTGATTTAGCAGAGCTTATAGCACAGGAATCAAAAAAACGACCAACTGTGGCTATCATAACAAAAACGGCACAGGGGGCAAGAGAATTGCACCATAGCCTTGTGGGTAGTGTGCCGGGGCTCAGGCTTTGCGATAATAAATCCTGCGAAATGTCCAATGCGCCTGTTATTATGCCACTTGCATTAACAAAGGGTCTTGAATTTGATGGCGTAATTGTTTACGATGAAAAGGGTTCCTTTACAAGTGAGGGTAATGAGAAATATCTCTACCTCGCTTCTACAAGAGCACTCCACAAGCTGAATATATTTACTTGTGGTGAGTAACAGACAAAATAAAAATCCTTACACATTTTCGTGTAAGGATTTTTTATGTAGAGTGGGTCAAGTATATCCGAAACAGCCTTAAATGAAGGGTTTT
>JAZSJL010000376.1:0-1955 GCA_045534355.1 Acutalibacteraceae bacterium | reverse complement strand
GGTCATATCAAGCTGTGTGCAAAAGGTTGCCACAGCTACACGGGAAAAGCTCTCGTTTACAGAGCGAGAATCAAACGTCATTTTCAACTGATTTATAGCCTTCATATTTTTCACCTATCCTTCTTTTCTTCTTTGTTTTTTACAGGCATCAGCTTCTCAATACCTGACATTTTCATTATTTTGTAATTTCTTTGGCTGAGCCCCACAAGCTCCATAGTCTTACCCCTTTGAGAAGCAAGACGATACCTTCCCATAACAAGACCTACACCCGAGCTATCCATAAAGCTAACAGCCGAGAAATCAAGAATTATGTGTTTTGCCGTATCATTTCCTATAACGGCATCATCTATAGCTTCTCTCATATCCGGTGCAGAGTGGTGGTCTATTTCTCCCTTCAGAAAAACAAGCATTGTATTACCCTTAAATTTCACCTGAACAGGCATATTACCATCTCCTTTGGCATATCTTATTTACACTATACACTTAAAATCGAGAAAAAATTGTCAAAAAAAATCGTGAACCCCACAGGTTCACGATTTTCAACTCAAATATGCTGAATTATAGAATTTTATCTTTTTTAAGGAAGTCTATAAGTCTTTTTGTATTCTGTCCGTCGTGGAAGTCAACAAGCCTTGAATACCTTTGCTTATGCACCTCGCTCTGACCGTTGCAATAGTTATTTTCAATTGCTTCGGAAAGCCCCTCTGTCGAATAGAAAAAGTCGCCGTATACATTTTCCTCATTGAGCATCAATTTAGTGGATGGACCGTACTGACTCATACAGTAGTCCTTTTCTTCCCAATAGAAAAGCACGTTTGAGCCTCTGTAAAAAGCATCGAAGGCTATGGAGGAATAGTCTGTTATGAGAAGCCTTGTTTTCCTTAAAATTTCATCGTACTTGGCGTTTGGACGCATTTTATCAACCACTTCGGGAGATGCCTTTGAAAGCTCATTCATAACAAGTGGATGAGGGAGAATTATAACATTTTCCTTAAGGTTATCAGGTACAGCCTCGTAAAGCTTCATTATCATTTTGTAGTATGGTGTTTCTGTAAAGTCTGCTCTTGCTGTGTTAATCTCCCAAGGGCGCCAGGTTGGCATAATAACAATTTTATCTGCATCCTCATCCAGCACGTTTCTGTCAAATTTAGGCAGACCCGAAATGTAGATATCCTCTTCAAGGTGCCTGCCGAGTGTTGTAAAGTGGTCACTCTCTGCCTTGGAGGAAACAACAACTCTGTATTTACCTGTAGTAAACTCCTTACGCTTGAACATTTTTCTTGATTCTGAATCAAGAGAAACCATATACATTACGCCGTGCTGAAGGAATACATAGTTAAGATTCTTTCTTGAAATCTTATATAAAGGCAAAACGTTACAGGTTTTCAAGTCAAAGGAGTGAGCAATAGCCTCTGTGCCGATAAAGTTTTTGGAAGTAAAGAAATACAAATAGTGCTTAAAGGAATATTTGTAAATAATATTACTTCTGTACTTTTCGGGAATTGAGTCTATGTACTCGTACTTTTTATCTACAATAAAGTAGGCGTTCTCGTAGCCTTGGTCAATAAGCTCCTCGAAAAGCACGCTTGCACTTTCCTCATACTTTGAGGAATTCTTTTCATAAAGAAGTACAATAGATTTTGCCTTTTCGTTTTTCCAGATAAGAGATATGCCAAAGGCAATTGCCTGTTTTATACGCTCAATGATCTTATCCGTAACGTTGCGAGAGCGAACGTAAACAATGAGCTGATTTCTTTGAATCTGACGGAAAACTGCAACTGTCTGTGTCGCTTTATGAATATTCATAGGACCCCTGAGACCTATAAATAAGCTTCTCATTGGAGAAAAATATTTTGTCCGACAGGAGACTCTGCCTCCCTCATACGGGAAGCACATATAAACACGCTCTTTAGCAGAGTTGTTAAGCATATCCTCAACAGGCACAGTAACGCTAT
>JAZSJL010000075.1:0-1520 GCA_045534355.1 Acutalibacteraceae bacterium | reverse complement strand
ACCATTGAGTATATTAAAGGTGGTGGAGGCAGTGGTGATGTTCACTGCCCATACATCCGTAATATTTACGAGGGCTTTAAAATGAACGGCGTAGAAATCTACGAGCCACTTGTAGATTTCTACAAAAAATATGTTGAGGTTGAAAGCAAAAATATTCCTTCACAAAAAGAAATTGATGCTGTGTGGGATATTGTTAATGCAAACGATTTCTTCACAACTATTGCAGAGCTCGGCAACAAAAATCGTGATGAGGTTACGTACGATACCTTTGCAAGAATGCACGTTAAAGAGGCAGAGGTACCAACAGAGCTTATTGAGTCTGCAGCCCGGTGGGCAGAAACTGCCGTTGTTACAATCAGCCGTTTTTCAGCAGAGGGCGTTGACAGAAGAAATCAGGGTGGCGACTACCTTCTTTCCGACCTTGAAAAAAATCTTTTAAATAAGGTTTGCAGTCTTTTCAAAAAGGTTGTAGTTGTTATAAACTCAGGTGGTCCGGTTGATTGCGAGTTCTTTGCAGAAAACCCGAAAATACCTGCGCTCCTTTATTCATGGCAGGGTGGTATGGAGGGTGGCGCTGCCATAGCAGATATTCTCTACGGCAACGTTTGCCCATCGGGTAAGTTGGTAGATACAATCACAAAGGGCTATGAATATTACCCTTGTGTTGAGGATTTCCACGAAAGCTACGAATACTTCAATTACACAGACGATATATACGTTGGCTACCGTTATTTTGAAACAATCCCCGGTGCAAAGAAGCACGTACGCTACCCATTCGGCTTTGGTCTTTCTTACACAAGCTTTGAAATAAGTGGTAAGGTGTGTACCGAAAGCGAAGGTCAGATTGTAGCCGTTTGCACGGTAAAAAATATAGGTGCCGTTGCAGGTAAAGAGGTTGTTCAGCTTTACTACAGCGCACCACAGGGCAAATTAGGCAAGCCATCAAGAGAGCTTGCAGCTTTTAAGAAAACAAAGCTTCTCCAGCCCGGTGAAAGCGAAACTCTTGCGCTTTCATTTAGTGTGGCTGATATGGCAAGCTTCGATGATTTAGGCAAAATTCAGAAATCTGCCTACGTGCTTGAAGAGGGTACGTACACCTTCCATTTAGGCACGTCTGTAAGGGATACAGAAAAATTAGCATTTGAATACGTTGTTTCGGAGAATACTGTTACACAGCAATGCTCCGATTGGTGTAAGCCATTTAAGCTCCCAAGAAGAATGCTCTCCGATGGTAGCTTTGAGTCACTTCCAATGGGTGAGGAGCACTACTTCTACGGCATAAATGAGCCTGTTAAGGCAACTGCACCCGAAAAGACTGTAATGTTCGATGAAATAGGTAAATCTATTTCAATAGAAGATTTTATAGCACAGTTTACACTTGAAGAGCTTATGGACTTTGTAGGCGGTCACGCTCGCACAGGCGTTGCAAACGCAGGCTGTTTCGGAGGTCTTCAGAGACGCGGCGTACCTCCCGTTCCCACAGCAGACGGTCCTGCGGGTCTTCGTCTTGAGCCTGACAC
>JAZSJL010000317.1:0-5479 GCA_045534355.1 Acutalibacteraceae bacterium | reverse complement strand
GGTAACCTTGCACTCGTAGGTAACTCTCACCTTGATATCGTGTTTATGTGGGCTTACAAGGAGTACGTTCGTAAGCTTGACAGAACACACGCTACAATGCTTCGTCTTATGGAGCAGTATGATGATTTCATCTTCTCACAGAGTACAGCACCTAAATATATAGAGATGGAGAAAAACTATCCTAATATCTATAAGCAGGTTAAGGAAAGAATCAAAGAGGGCAGATGGGAATACATCGGCGCTATGTGGGTTGAGCCTGACTGTAACCTTGTTTCAGGTGAAAGCTTTGTTCGTCAGCTCCTTCACGGTGTACGCTTTGCCGAAAAGGAATTCGGCATTACACCAAAAACCTGCTGGGTGCCTGACGTATTCGGTAACGGCTATGCAATGCCTCAGATTCTAAAGAAGGCAGGCGTTGAGTATTTCGTAACTCACAAAATGGGTATCTGGAACGATACAAACCCATGGCAGTACAACACCTTCTGGTGGGAAGGCCCCGACGGCTCAAAGATTTTCTCAATCGTTCCTCCAACTCACTTCATCGGTACTGTTGAGGCTGACTCACTTAAGATGAACTGGAAGAAATACACCGATAAGGAAACTATCGGTGAATCAATGTATTGCTACGGCTGGGGTGACGGCGGTGGTGGTGTTGACACAGAAATGCTTGAGTACGTAAAGCGCTACAAGAATTTCCCCGGTCTTCCAAAAACACAGACATCAAAAATCGAGGACTCTCTTGCTCGTATGAGGGCAAATGCAACAGAGGACAATATTCCTACCTGGAAGGATGAGCTTTACCTTGAGGAGCACCGTGGTGTTCACACAACAAAGGCTATGCTCAAAAAGCTTAACAGATATTCAGAAAACCTCTACCGTCAGGCAGAAATGTTTGCAAGCATTGCAATGCAGTATGGTTATGAGTATCCTCTTGAAAAGCTTAACGAGGGCTGGAAAATGATTCTCACTAACCAGTTCCACGATTCACTTCCCGGCTCACACATTACAGAGGTATTTGGTGACCTTTGCGCTATTTACGATGATATTATCGCAATCGGTGAGGCTGTTCGTACAGAGGCTCTCAACGTTATTGCAGGCAACATCGACGGCGCAGAAAAATACGGTAAGCCATTTGCGTTATTCAATTCTCTCGGTGAAGCAGCAAACCAGAAGGTTGAGCTTCCGTACAGAGATGTTGAAATCTACGATGCAGAGGGCAACCTCGTTCCTTCTCAGGGCTATACAAAGCTTGACGGCACAAAGGTACTCGTATTTATGGCAAAGGATATTCCTGCTGTAGGTTATAAGGTTTACTATGCAAAGGATGCTGCTGTTTCTGAAGCAAAGTCAGTTGCATTAATCGGCAATGTTGTTGAAAACGGCAACTTCATCATCAAGCTTGACGAAAGAGCAGAGCTTGTTTCTATCTTCAATAAGAAAAACAATCGTGAGGTTCTTTCAGGCAAGGGTAACGTATTCCGTCTTTACGAGGACCTTCCCGGTAAGTATGACGCTTGGGACATCGTTGCAACATACGTTGACCGTCAGTTCGACACAGAGCCCGGTAAGGTTACAGGTATTCAGCCTGGTGACGTATTTACAGTTATCTCTATTGAGAAGCCTGTGAACAAATCACTCATCAAGCAGAATATCATAATCTACAAGGAACTCGACAGAATCGACTTCGATACATTTATCAGCTGGCACGAACAGGAAAAGCTTCTTAAGGTTGGCTTCGACGTTGACGTTAAGGCGCAGAAGTTTACTCGTGATATTGCATATGCTACTATCGAAAGCTCTAACTATCGCCACAACCCATACGATAAGGCTAAGTTTGAGGTTTCTGCACATAACTTCATTGATATGTCAGAGGATAGCTACGGTGTATCCATTCTTAACGATTGTAAGTATGGCTACGAGGTAGACGAGCAGAGAATGATTGTTACTCTCCTTAAGGCTCCTATGAATCCGGACCCACAGTCTGACCGTGGTGACCACTACTTCACATATTCAATTTATCCTCACGCAGGTAGCTGGAGGGTTGCAGATACTCTTAAAATGGGTCTTGAAATGAATAACCCTGCAGTTGCTGTTGATGTTAATGCTGACAGTAAGGGCGAACTTTCCAAGTCCTTCATTAAGGTTGATGCAAGAAACGTTACTCTCGAAGCAGTTAAAAAGTGCGAGGATGAGGATGCTTACATTGTTCGTTTTGTTGAAAAGGCAGGCGGACGTACAAACGTAAGCGTTGAATTCTTTGCTGATATTGCAGAGGTTACAGAGTGCGACCTTCTTGAAAGAAACGATGTTAGTGTTGATATTGCTTCAGGCAATAAGCTTTCATTCCGGATTAATCCGTTCGAGATTAAGTGCTACAAGGTAAAGGTTAAATAATTTGTAGTTTTATTACTAATTCAGCCATTGAGAAACCTGATGTTTTTCAATGGCTGTTTTTATCAAAATAACTAAAAATTATGTTTTTGTTTATACAATGTGATTTTTTTAAAAATCCTACTTGAAATAATCGAAAAATGAGTGTATAATGATGAAGAATAAAAATGGGTAGTAGTATAACTATGCCCTGTTATCTACATTCTAATTTTTTCGGAGGTAGTTATGAAAAAGATAGCAAAAAGAACTCTTGCGATAGTTCTTGCACTCATGATGCTCTTCAGCTGCGTTGGTGTAAGTGCTGCAACAGAGGAAAAAACAGGTTATGAACCACTTCGTATTTCCTGCACTATGTACGGTGATTCCCAAACACAGCGTGGCTTCACTTGGTACACAGAAAATGGTTGCGATGCAACAATCCAGATTGTTGAAGCTTCTGCTTATGCAGCAAACGGCTTTAATAACGCTCTCACCTTTACAGGTGAAACATTCAACTGGGATGGCTATTTCGGTCATAAGGTTGTTGCAACAGGCCTTAAGGCAGGTACTACATATAAATATCGTGTTGGAACAACAACCAAAAAGCAGTGGAGCAAGGTTGGTACTTTCGTTACCGACAATGGTGACAGCAAGTTTTCTTTTATCGCTATTGCAGACGTTCAGGCAAGCTCTCTCGAAAACTTCCAGCAGGCAGCAATAGTTATGGATAAGGCTATGCAGTACACTCCCGATGCAGAATTTGTAATTAACCTTGGTGACTTCGTTAACGATTGCACAAGCGAAGAGTGGAACTGGTATGGTGAAGCATTTGAAAATGCTAATACAAGCCTCACTCTTGTTCCTGTTGCAGGTAACCACGAGGGTAATATTACAAACAAGCTTAACGTTAACTGGTTTGACAATATGTTCAACCTTAAAAAAGGTGAGGGTGAGTTAAACGGCGTTAACGGTGTTTACTACTCATACGATTACGGCAACGTTCATTTCACCGTGCTTAACTCAAACGATATGTATCCGATGACACAAGCACAGAGAAACTGGATCTACAATGATATTACATCATCTGATGCTCAGTGGAAGGTTCTTCTTCTCCACCGTGCAGCTTATTCAGCAGGTAAGAACATTAACAAGCCTGATACTCTCATTATGAGAGATACAATCATTGAAATTGTTGATGAAACAGGCGTTGACCTTGTTCTTTCAGGTCACGACCATATGTACTTCAGAACATTGCAGGTTAAGGGCGACCAGGTTTGCGAGGATACAGTTTATGTTACAGAAAAGTTCAACGGCGTTGACACAACCTTCGCAGTTAACCCTGATGGTGCTGTTTATGCTCTTCCTTCAACAGCAGGTACAAAGAGATATGATGTGAACGAAAACACATATGCTCCTATTATGGACGCTGCTGATACTTATTTCAGCACAGATTCCTACAAGGATGATAAGGGTGTTGAAACTAACCCATATGCAGGTGGTTGTTTCTCAAATATCCAGGTTGATGGCGACAGACTTATCTATAAGGCATATGTTGTAAACGACGATACAAAGAAGGTTACTCAGGTAGACGAATATGCTATCAAGAAAACCGTGAAGGACGAGGCTGTTGATGATACAAAGCTTCCTACAGACATTTTCGGCACTATCGACGGTTCAGTTGCAAACTTCTTCACAGAGTTCATTGGTATGATTTTCACATACATTACAAAGATTATTCCACAGCTTATTGCCGGTTTATTCAGCTAAGAACCTGTAAACTTAATAGCTGTATTCAAAAGCTCCTCGGAAGAGGAGCTTTTTTGTTTGTTAAAATCACTAAATATCCCCTTGTAATTTCGGCATTTGTGTAGGTGTGTTTTGTTAGTCTATCTATTGAAAATAATGGTAAATCGTTTATAATTAAAGAGTATATTCGTATATGCAAAGGAGAAGTTTTTATGGATAAAATAATCAGAATCGGTATCATTGGTTGTGGTGGTATTGCTAACGGAAAGCATATGCCTGCACTTAAGAAGGTTGAAGGCGTTGAAATGGTTGCATTCTGCGACATCGTTCTTGAAAGAGCCGAAAAGGCTGCAGAGAAATTTGGTGTTGAGGGTGCAAAGGTTTACGAGGACTATAAGGAGCTGCTTAAGGACGAAACTATAGATGTTGTTCACGTTTGCACACCAAACCGTTCACATAGCTTTATAACAATTGATTCTCTCGAAGCCGGCAAGCACGTTATGTGCGAAAAGCCAATGGCTAAAACATATAAGGAAGCAGTTGCAATGTGCGAGGCTGCTGAAAGAACAGGCAAAAAGCTTACTATAGGCTACCAGAATCGTCAGACTCCACAGAACCTTTATGTTAAGAAATGTGCAGACAATGGCGAGTTTGGAGAAATCTACTATGGCAAGGCTCTCGCTCTTCGTCGCCGTGCTGTTCCTACCTGGGGCGTATTCCTTAACGAATATGAGCAGGGTGGTGGACCACTTATCGATATCGGTACACACGCTCTCGATATGACTCTCTGGGTTATGAATAACTACGAACCGGAAATGGTTGTTGGTCAGACCTTCAGAAAGCTTGCCGACCAGACAAATCAGGGTAATGCATGGGGTAGCTGGGATCCTGAAAAGTACACCGTTGAGGACTCTGCCTTCGGCTTCATCAGAATGAAAAACGGTGCAGTCATTAACCTTGAATCAAGCTGGGCAATCAACCTTGCTGAATATCACGAAGCATCTTATATGATTTGTGGTGACCTTGGTGGTGCAGATACTCTTGATGACCAGGCTCGTATTAACTACATTAAAAATAACAGACAGTGCATTGAAATTCCTAACCTTAAAGCTGGTGGCGCTGCTTTCTTTGAGGGACAGCGTGACGGCTCTCCTGCAGAAATGGAAGCATCAAGCTGGATTCACGCAATCAGAACAGATACAGACCCTGTTGTTTTACCACGTCAGGCTCTTTGTGTAACAAGGATTCTTGAAGCGATATATGAATCAGCTAAAACAGGAGCTCCTGTTTATTTTGATTAAAATTGCCCAGGACATTGCTTTGGGTTCGGGGCAGTATCTCATACGGCACCACTCACCCAAAG
>JAZSJL010000298.1:0-2690 GCA_045534355.1 Acutalibacteraceae bacterium | reverse complement strand
TGAGTGAAAACAAGATTCCACACTTCAATAAATCTGTCACACTCACAGCCTACCTTACAGTCAGGACTGCCGCAACCCTTTAAGGGGCCTCTGTCAAAATAAATTTCTGAGCAAGGACCGCAAGAACCTGCACCGTGCTCCCAGAAGTTATCTTCTTTGCCGAAGCGCACCATGTGTGAGGGGTCAACTCCAACTTCTTTAGTCCAGATATCATATGCCTCATCATCTTCAAGATAAACGCTTACATAAAGAAGCTCTTCAGGAATTTCCATTACCTTTGTAAAAAATTCCCATGCCCATGCCGTAGCTTCTCTCTTGAAGTAATCACCGAATGAGAAGTTACCAAGCATTTCAAAGTATGTGCCGTGACGTGCTGTGATGCCTACACGCTCAATATCAGGTGTACGAATACATTTCTGACAAGTTGTAACTCTCTTTCTTGGTGGTGTTTCCTCACCTGTGAAATATTTTTTCATTGGTGTCATACCTGCATTGATAAGAAGAATACTCTTATCGTTCTGAGGTACAAGTGGGAAGCTTGGAAGGCGAAGGTGATCCTTGCCTTCAAAGAAGCTTAAAAACTTTTCTCTTAATTCATTAAGTCCTGTCCATTCCATATTGTTCACTCCATTTATAAAATTATAAATTATAAATTACAAATTCAAAATTTCGGAACTGCGTTGCTAATATAAAGCTTCGCAACAAAGAAACTGAATTCGATCCATATAATATCCTTAAATGTTTGTTTTGATATTATCAGAGGTGGTTTTGCATATAGAGCCTAAAATGTTTCGTATATCATCCAAATCTGATTTCAAGCTTTCAAAAGCAGATGTATTTATATAATCTGTTTCGTGAAGAAGCATAAGCCAATATAATGTTTCAGTAGCCTCTTTGAGTGCAATTTTCATTTTGCTTAAGAAGTCTGCATTTGATTGTGCGTTTTGTGCTTCAAAAACATTTGCTCCAATGCTTGTACCACTTTTTAAAATTTGCCTTGACAAAACGTACTCATTCTTTTGTAAAGAAAGATGTTTATTAAGATTTACTATTCTTTTAGCAAAGTCAAAACTTTTATTTACTATAAGATTGTCAGTTAACTCCATATATTCACCTGCGTAGTTGGGTTTGGCGCATTTTAGTGTCCCTTAATTTTGAATTTTGTATTTTGAATTTTAAATTAAAAAAAGCGCACTTTGCAAAACGGGACGGAATAACCGCGGTACCACCCGAATTGTGCAAATGCACCACTCATAGTAACAGTTAACGCCTGTAAACGTGTTGTTTCCAACAAGGCTCCACAGGTAGCAAATTCAAGGAATTGTGAAAAGCTTACACCAAACGCTTTCTCTCTGCACACCCTTCGGTGAATCATCCTGCATCTAAGCCGAATATTATATACAATAGTATTATATATATAATTTGTGGTATGTCAAGTTTTTTGTTGTTTGGTAAATAGTGTACTGTGAATAGTGCCCAAGTAATCATAATAAATGCGTGTGTTAAACATTGAAAATGCACAAAGATGAAAAAGTTTTAAAAAAACTCTTTACTTTAGTGTGCTAAAGTGGTAGAATGGCAACACAAAATACAAAGGCAGTAACAATTGCCTACGGAGGAAATTACTATGAACAAGAAAATTTTAGCTATTGTTATGAGCATTGTGCTTGTAGCAGGTATTGTATGCGCATTCGCTGCATGCGGTAACGAACCAAAGGATGACGATAAGAAGGTTGTAGTTGTTGGTTACACAATCTATGAGCCAATGAACTACCTTGATGAAAACGGTAAGCTCGTTGGTTATGATACAGAGCTTGCAGAAAAGGTTTTTGCAAACCTTGGCTATGAGGTTGTTTTCAAGGAGATTCAGTGGGAAAGCAAGTACACAGACCTTAACTCAAACACAATCGACTGCGTATGGAACGGCTTTACAGCTAACACAGCAGACGATGACGGCGTTCTCCGTTCAGAAAAGGTTGACTTCTCTTACAACTATATGGAAAACCGTCAGGTAGTTGTTGTTAACAAAAATTCAGGCATTGCTTCTGCAGAAGACCTTAAGGATAAGTTAGGTATTGCCGAAAGTGGTTCAGCCGGTGAAGCTTATGCAAAGGGCTTCGAGGGCACACAGTTCAAGGGCTTCGCAAAGCAGACAGATTGCTTGTTCGAAATCGTTTCAAACAGCTCTGTTGGTTTCGCTGTTGTTGATGCACAGCTTGCAAAGAGCTACGTTGGTAAGGGCGACTATGCAGACCTTCAGATTGTTGATGCTCTTTCAAGTGACGTTGAGTACTATGCAATCGGCTTCAAGAAGGGTAGCGAGCTTACAGAAAACGTAAACGCACAGCTCGAGGCTTTAGCAGCAGATGGTACAATCGCAGCACTTGCAGAGAAATACGGCGTTGCTACAACAGCAATCACAGATTTCTCAGACCAGAAATAAGAAAATATAAAGGATAAAGCATATCCGTAACGGATATGCTTTATATCTCTAAATGGAGTTATTTTATGTCATTTTTAGAAGTTACATCATTTTTGCTTGATGGCTTTAAAATATCTTTATTAATCTTTGGGGTGACCTTATTATTAGGGGCACCCCTTGGGTTGCCTATAGCGTTTGGGTCTATGAGCAAAATAAAACCTGTAAAGTATATATTTAAAGTAATCGTCTGGGTGGTAAGAGGTATTCC
>JAZSJL010000378.1:0-6123 GCA_045534355.1 Acutalibacteraceae bacterium | reverse complement strand
CATTCTTCATATGGAGCACGGTGGTGGTAATAACTCTACTTTTACAACACGTGTTGTTACGTCCTCAGGCTCAGATACTTATTCTACAATTGCTGCTGCAATGTCATCCCTTAAAGGCCCCAAGCACGGTGGTGCAAACTTTAAGGTTATGGAAATGATTGCAGATATTAAAGAGAACTCCGAGGATTACACAGATAAGAACAAGCTTGAGAGGTATCTTACAAAAATTATTGATAAGGAAGCCTTTGACGGCAAGGGTCTTATCTATGGTATGGGGCACGCTGTGTATTCATTATCAGACCCACGAGAAAGAGTGTTCCGTAGCTTTGTTGAGGACCTTGCAAGAGAAAAGGGTCGTGAAACAGATTTACAGCTTTACGAAAATATTGAGGAGCTTGCACCAAAGCTTATTGCCCAGAAGCGCAGAATATATAAGGGTGTAAGTCCTAACGTTGACTTCTATAGTGGCTTTGTTTATGATATGCTGGGTATTCCACAGGAGCTGTATACAGCTATGTTTGCAATTGCTCGTATTGTCGGCTGGAGCGCTCATAGACTTGAGGAGCTTATTGGTGCCGATAAGATTATAAGACCTGCATATATCAGCGTTATGGATGAAAAATCATTAGATTAATATGGTATTTCAGTAAATTATTTCTATTGTATTTTTTTGATGCATATTATAAAATATATGTGTAAAAAAATAGAAATGAGGTTTAGTAAAATGGTTAAGGTTATTTGCAAGGTTACTTACGATACCGAAAGTGCAGAGCTTATTAAAAAGAATACCTTCGGCGAATTCGGTGACCCCAAAGGCTATGAAGAGAGCCTTTATAAAACAGCAGACGGCAAGTTTTTCCTTTATGTAAACGGTGGCGAGGAATCACCTTACACAGAAGAAAACATTAAAAGAATGTCTGCAGCTAAAGCCGAAGAATGGCTTAATGCATAATAAATTTACCAAAGAAGAAACCTGTTACGATTTTTTTCGTAACAGGTTTTTGCTATTCATTCATTCATTTATTTATATAATAACTAACGTGGCAATAATACAAACTATAAAATAAACGTGTGTTGTAATAAAGCTTTTGTTTTGTAAAACTAATTTAAGCTCATCTATGATTTTACTTGATTTATTAAGTTGTATATCTCTGCCTTCTGCTTTAGTTATTTCTTTAATCAAGAAAATGAGTGAAAGCACCTCGTATACAACAGTGTAAAGAATAACGGTTGTTTTTATACTTACGTGTATACCAATGAATAATTGAAGCACAAGACATATAACACCTAAAATTGTAAGTGGGATTTTGTGGAAGTTGTTTTCAAACCCAATTTCCTGTGCCAGTACCCAATAAAGTATAAAGAAAGCCATAATTTGAGCCGACTGTGAGCAACCAAGAGTTATAAGCACAAAGGGGATTGCTGCATATACAATGAACTCATACGCCTCTAAAAAAGAGTCAATCGTTGTTTTTTTCTTTGCTTGTGGTGTAGCCTTAAACATTCTTTTTGTGTATTGCTCCTGACTGATTTCACCACTTACATATGAGGCTTTAAGCTCGGAAATTGAAAGTGGCTTTTTAATATAGTAGTGGAGCATATCGACTGCAAGCAAAATAATCCACCCAACAAGCCAAGCCTTTGATAACGTTTGGTTGTAGGGGATTAATCCACCGTTCAATTCAAGAGTTAGCATTGCTTCCTTGAATTGCTTATACGTAACTATGAATGCTACTGCACAGCCAATGCCACCAACAGCACCTAAGGTGCACTCCATAGCCTTCCAGCTGTCGAAATACCTCTTTTCAGAACATTTTCTCATTAAAGAAAAAGAGGATTTCTTTGCCTTGTGGATAAAGTAAATCTGCAAAAGCTGACCTATTACCCAGCCAATACCACCAAAAGCACCACAAGTAAGTGCAAATACAATGCTGTACCAATTTAATTTTATTATATTGATTATCAGTAGTGAAGTGAGTATACCTACCATTGCACCCCAATACTCTTTTCGTGTTTTGGAAAAGTAGATTTTAGGGAATTTAACGTCGTGCAGGTTGTGGGGTCTGTTAAATACTCGTAAACCAATTAATGCAAGTGCAGGTGTTAAGGTAAATATTATTATAAGCTCAATTATACTGTATTTTTGTGCAACGGCACTCACACCCGTAGTGAATATTGCACCGAATACAGAAAACCATAAAAAGCCCTTGATCGCTAACGCACCAAGGCCTTTTCTTAAATCTGTAGCAGGGCAGGCACTCATTGAAAGTGAAAGAGTTTCACCATAGGTCATACAGCCTCCGAAGTACATAGCAACAGCACCAAGTCCTGCGAATACAAAGAAATTCTCTTGTACAATTAAAATATTGCTGCACAGAGCAAGTATTGTACCAATCATCGCACCGGGAAGCATAGCTCCTTTTTCTCCACCGATTGTTGTGCCTCGCATACCCCAGGCATAAGATGTGGCAAATATTATAACAGCAAAAAGGATTAATACAGAGGTAATATTCATTTCACACCACCGAACAAAACAAATTATTATCGATTATACATGTTTTTCTGTGAAAAGTCTATTTATTTTTAAGAATAAGTATGTTAAAATAACCGTCAAGAGGTGTATTTATAATGAAAACTATTAACAACGGTGTTTATCCTACAATGGTCACACCATTTACAGACGATAACAAAATTGACTACAACGGTGTTAAACAGCTTATTGAGTGGTATTCTCAAAAGGGTGTTGACGGTATTTTTGCTATCTGCCAGAGTAGTGAAATTTTCTTCCTTTCTTTTGAAGAAAGACTTGAGCTTTTAAAGTTTATTATGGCTAACAAGCCTGAGGGTATGTCTATTGTTGCTTCAGGTCACACATCAGATGATTTAGAGGTGCAGATTAAAGAGGCAAAGGCATTTATTGAAACAGGTATAGATGCATACGTATTCATTTCAAATCGCTTTGCAACAACAGAGGAAAGCGATGACGTTCTTTTCGAAAGAATGGAGTACGTTGCAAACGCTCTACCCAGTGATATATCATTTGGTGTTTACGAGTGCCCATATCCATATAAAAGAGAGCTTACACCATATCTTCTTAAAAAGATGGCTGAAAGTGGTAAATATACTTTTATAAAAGACACCTGTTGTAATCTTCAGAAGATTCAGGCAAAGCTTGATGCTATTGAAGGTAGCTCAATTAAGCTCTACAATGCAAACTCTGCTACGCTTTTAGAAAGCCTCAGGCTTGGTTGCCACGGCTTCTCAGGTGTTATGGCTAACTTCCACCCTGATTTATATTCAGCACTTATAAAGGCAAATAGTGAGGGCGACAATGAAAAAGCAGAGCTCCTTCAAAATATTGTTGGCTTCTTCTCTGTTGCAGAGTGCCAGTGCTATCCTGTTAACGCTAAATATTACTTAAGCCTTGACGGAATAGGTATTACATATAAGGCACGTACACGCTCTGCAGACGAGCTTACACCTTCAAGGAAGCTGGAGATTGAGCAGATGTACGCTTTAACTAAAAAGCTTCAAAAGGATTATAATCTTTAAATTTTTAATATCACAGCATAAAAAACAGGCAAGTTTTTAGCTTGCCTGTTTTATTTATCCTTTATTAAATTATTTATTATAGTTCAATCTTTTTCCCTTGTGCATATACTTCAATACCTGAAGTATCACCCTCAAGGGTGTAGGATTTGAGCTTACCGTCTTCCCACTCAATATCGACTGTGATGTTGCCCATTGCCTTAAGACCTTTAACCTTACCGTTTTTCCATAATGACGGAAGTGCAGGGAGAAGGAATATCTTGCCCTTTCTTGACTGAAGGAGCATTTCAGCAATACCACTTGTACAACCGTAGTTACCATCAATCTGGAATGGTGGGTGAGCATCGAAAAGGTTCGGATATGTTCCGCCACCACGGTACCTTACTGCCTTTGAAGGAACAGGTGAAAGCTGAATATCGAGAAGCTTGAGTGCGTGGTCACCATCCCACAAACGAGCCCACATATTGATTTTCCAGCCAAGGCTCCAGCCTGTGCCGTTATCACCACGAAGCTCAAGGGAACGAATACAAGCCTTTGCTAAATCAGGTGTTTCATCCGGTGTGATAAGCTGACCCGGGTGAAGACCGTAGAGGTGAGATTTGTGTCTGTGGTCAGGCTCGTGCTCCTTAAGCTCCTTGTACCACTCAAGAAGCTCTCCTCGTGAGCCAATTTTAAAGGGGAGAAGTCTTGGGAGCTTTTCTTCAAGCTCTGCTTTGAATTCAGCATCAATATTAAGTGTATTGAGTGCATCTATTGTGTTACCGAAAAGCTCCTTGACAATTGACATTGTCATTGTAGTTGTTTCACTTACAGAGCCTGCAACACCATCAATAAGGAATTCGTTTTCAGGTGAGGTTGAAGGTGCAAGAATGAGGTAACCATCCTTATCCTCAATAAGTAAGTCGAGCATAAATTCACAAGCACTCTTCATTATAGGATATGCTGTTTCCTTAAGATAAGCTTCATCCATTGTGTATAAATAGTGGTTGTAGATGTGCTGACAGAACCAGCCACCTGCCATCTGCCAGAAGCCCCACTGTGTATCACCGTTAGCAGGGTCGCAGAAGCGCCAAATATCTACGTTATGGCAGCAGCAGAAGCCACGTGCGTTGAATATCTTTTGTGCAGGTACCTGACCACGAACAGAAAGCTCCTTAACAAACTGAATAAGTGGAAGATTGAACTCTGTAAGGTTACACATAAGAACAGGCCAGTAGTTCATTTCGGTATTAATATTAACCGTGTAGTTTGAGCTCCATGGTGGAGCTACCTTATCATTCCAGATACCCTGAAGTGTAGTTGGCTGTGTGCCCTCACGGGAGCCACTTATAATAAGGTAACGACCAAAGTTGAATATAAGAGCATAAAGACCAAAATCCTGTGCACCGTTTTTGTGGTTGATAAGACGCTTGTGAGTAGGAATATGACCCTTGTTATCTGTGCCTATATCAAGCTCTACTCTGTTAAAGTAACCGGAGAAGGTTTCAATCTGCTGGTTCTTTAACTCCTCATAAGAAACGCTTGAAACATAACCGAGATTACTTAAGCAGGTTTCTTTATATTCTTTACCCTCAAGAGCAGGGTGCTTGTCGAAGCCGTTGAAGGAGTTGTAGGTGCAGAAAATAATTGTTGCCTCGGAGGCATTGTTTACAGAAATGCTGTCCTCGTTAACTGTAACCTCACCATCAGATACAACATTTAAAGCACAACGGAAGGAGATGCCTTGTAATGCAGGGTCATCGGGGTAAAGCGAGCCCTCCATAGCTGCATATGTCTCTTGGTTGGCAGGGGAGTCAGACGGAGCAATACCATCAAGGATAAGCACGCCATCCTCAGTAAACGATTTACCCTTAAGCTTAGTGCTCATTTTAACAGTAAAGCTTACCTTTTTGCCGTTTTCACAAGCAATGTGGTCAACATAAGCGTTTTCATCAAAGGAAACGAAGCTTTCTCTTGTAAACTTATATTCGCCACGCATATATTGGACAGTATTAATACCTGTTTCAAGGTTTAATATTCTGCTGTATTTCTTCTGGAAGCCACAGCTTGCGAAAGAAACGTGAATATCGCAAAGAGGCATAAATGCTTGTGAGCAGTTAGCAAGAACCTTATCCTCGAGTAAAAGCTTTGCCTTGTGGTATTCACCGTTCATTGTTAACTCACGAGCTTCTAAAAATGCTTCGTGAGCACCGTTTTTAACTGCACTTTCTCTCGGGAAGCCTGTCCAAAGGGTATCGGAGTTCATGGAGATAAGCTCTTTGCTTGTTCTGCCATAAACCATAGCACCGATAGAGCCGTTACCTAACGGTAAAGTCTCAAGCCAGTTTCTCGCACCCTTTTTGTAAAAGAGATTTTTTGAATCGTTTAACATAGATACACCACCATAAAATGACATTAGGTTAATATTACATTATTTAATTGACAAAATCAATATATTTTAGTGCTATAATTGTTGTAAAATTATAAAATATGTGTTATATTCTATAAATAGCAGAAGGGAATGATATATTGTGAAAACATTTCTTGAAAAATTCAAGGCAACTAAACCCGATATGGCACCAACCGTAAAATATA
>JAZSJL010000320.1:0-1830 GCA_045534355.1 Acutalibacteraceae bacterium | reverse complement strand
CTCTTAAAAATTTAATATCAATCATTTTAACCTATCTCCTATATCAATTATTCGTTATCAAATATTTTCAAAAGCTTTTTAAGGTCTGCATCGTCGAAAAACTCGATTTCAAGCGTACCCTTTTTGCTTGACTTTGTTACCTTGACTTTTCTTTTAAGCACATCGGAAAGAGCAAGCTCAACCTCATCGTAGTATGGGTTTCTTTTCTTTGCTTTTTTGCCGTGTGGTTCATTTGAATTTGATTTTCGTGCAAGTCTTTCTGTTTCCCTTACTGAAAGACCCTCGCTGACAACAAGCCTTGCAAGCTCAAGTCTGTAATCATCATCGCAGGCTGTAAGTATTGCCCTTGCGTGGCCTGCAGAAAGCTTGTCCTCAAAAACCATATCCTGAATTTCTTCAGGAAGTGTAAGAAGTCTTAAGGCATTTGCAATTGCTGAACGTGAGCAACCGATAATCTCCGAAATTTTCTCCTGAGTGTAACCGAACTTTTCGGCAAGCTCCTTAAAGCCCCTGGCAGTTTCCATAGGGTTAAGGTTTTCTCTCTGTAAATTTTCAACGAGAGCAATCTCTGCTACCTCAGCATCGGTTAATTCCCTTATAATAACGGGAACCTCTGTAAGACCTGCTATACGTGAGGCTCTCCAACGGCGCTCACCTGCAACAAGCTGGTAGGTACCATCGTTAAGTGGTCTTACTAAAAGAGGCTGCAGCACACCGTGCTGTGCAATACTGCTTGCAAGCTCATTGAGTGCTTCTTCATCGAACCACTTACGGGGCTGTTCCCTGTTGGGCTCTATATCTACAAGCTTAACCTTGGTAACACCCGAGGATGAAAATTCATCGGTAGAGTTATCCTCAAAGATATTGCCAAGACCTCTGCCCATACCTTTTTTTACTGCCATTTATTTCACCTTATTTCTGCATTTTCAAAAATTCTTCTGCTAAAGAGGTATAGCTTTCCGAGCCCCTGGAGCCACGGTCGTAGTAGATAACCGGCTCACCGAAGGACGGTGCCTCTGAAAGCCTTACGTTACGAGGAATGACTGTTGCATATACCTTGTTAGGGAAGAAGTTTTTAACCTCTGCCACAACCTGCTGTGTAAGATTGAGTCTGCCGTCGTACATTGTAAGGAGCACACCCTCGAGCTCTATGTAAGGGTTGTACATTCTTTTAATTGTTCTGACTGTTGCCATAAGCTGTGCAAGTCCCTCAAGTGCATAGTACTCGCACTGAATAGGTACTATAAAGCTGTCGGATGCTGTAAGAGCATTGAGAGTAATAAGCCCTAATGACGGTGGACAATCGAAGAAAATAAAATCGTAATCATTCTGCACAATTGCAAGAGCGTTTTTAAGAAGCGCCTCACGCTTATCCAACGCTGCCATTTCAATCTCTGCACCTGCAAGATTTATGTTTGAGGGAATTATGTCTACACCCTGAAACTTTGTTTTTATAATAGCCTGACGAGCAGAACAGCTGCCTATAAGCAATTCGTATGAGGTGGCAGTCAAGCCTTTTCTTGAAATGCCATAGCCACTTGTAGTGTTGCCCTGTGGGTCAATATCCACAAGCAAAACCTTTTTACCCATTGCACCAAGGCAAGCCACAAGGTTAACTGCGCTTGTAGTTTTACCTACGCCACCCTTCTGGTTAACAACTGAAATTATCTTTGCCATTTAGCCTTTTCCTTTCACGAAACTTTCACGATAATCGTTGCATTATGTCAAAAAATAAGTACAAAATAGAAAGAAGAATGGGAATTTGCTAAAATTTGCCCAAATTTGGTAAACACTTGACTAATTTGTAAAAAAAAGGTATAATATAAAGAG
>JAZSJL010000314.1:0-2830 GCA_045534355.1 Acutalibacteraceae bacterium | reverse complement strand
CTTCAGCTTTACGTTATCTTTAAATTGAATGTCACTGTAATCCAGTCTGATATTTGTCTCCATTATTCCACCACCTCAAAGAATGTATCCGGATGATTGGGGTCAAACTGCTCATTCGCCCACATAACTGTAACAAGATTTTCTGTATCTGAAAGATTTATTATATTGTGGGTGTAGCCGGGGAGCATATGAATTGCTTCAATTTTCTCTCCGCTAACCTCAAAATTAAGTACCTCGTCTGTTCCGATTTTTCTCTGCTGAACAAGGCCCTTTCCTGCAACAACAATGAAAAATTCCCACTTTGTGTTGTGCCAATGCTGACCCTTTGTAATACCCGGCTTTGAAATATTCACGCTGAATTGACCATAAGAAGCAGTTTTCAAAAGCTCTGTAAAGCTACCTCTGTCATCCACATTCATTTTTAAAGGAAAAGAAACCTTCTCCTTGGGGAGATATGAAAGGTAGGTGGAATACAGCTTCTTTGCAAAGGAATTAAATGGTATTTCGGGCATTAAAAGTGTGCTTGGCTGATTCTTAAAGCTCTCAAGTAAATCAACTATTTCTCCCAATGTTACGTTGTGTGTAACAGGGCAATAGCAAAAAGTTCCGTCAGCCTTATCAACAATATCAAGTCCGTCATATTCACAGCGATGAGCAGCACCCTTTAAGATATTGAACATTTCGTCTACTAAATCGTCAATATAAAGAAGTGTAAGCTCTATTGCTCTGTCGTTTACAGTAATGGGTAAATCATTTGCAATATTGTTGCAAAACGTAGCAACTGCGCTGTTGTAGTTTGGTCTGCACCACTTACCGAAAAGATTCGGGAAACGGAATATATACACAGGAGCACCTGTTTCCCTTGAATATTGGAGGAATAAGTCCTCTCCTGCTTTTTTGCTCTTTCCGTATTCGCCTTCGGCATATCTGCCCACAAGAGTTGCCTGTAAGGAGCTTGAAAGCATAACAGGGCATTTGTTATTGTGCTTTTTGAGTAAATCTAAAAGCTCTGAGGCAAAGCCGAAATTACCTTCCATAAATTCCTGTGGGTTTTCGGGTCTGTTTACTCCGGCAAGGTTGAAAACGAAATCTGCTTCTTTGCAAAAGATATCAAGGAGAGCCTTGTCTGTATCAACATCGTATTCGAAAACCGTAATATCAGAGTCTATTCCTCTGGTTTTGTCCTTGCCTTCGGCTACGTTGTAGAGTGCCCGGCATAAGTTTTTACCAACAAAGCCATTTGCGCCTGTAACAAGTATTTTCATAATTATTTATTCTCCCAAGCTGCAAGCTCATCTCTTATATACTGAAGAGAAAGAAGCTTTTCCTTAACCTGCTCTACTGTGAGAAGCTGGGTGTTGTTTGAATTGAACTCTGAAAGAGTGCTTCTCTCTTTATCACCGTTGCTGAAATATTTATCGTAGTTAAGTCCACGGCTGTCGCAGGGCACTCTGTAGAAGTCACCCATATCAATAGCGTTTGCACACTCCTCGTTTGTAAGGAGAGTTTCATACATCTTTTCGCCATGACGAATACCGATTACTTTAATTTCCGTTTCGGGATTGAAAAGCTCTGTTACAGCCTTTGCCAGCACCTCTATTGTGCAAGCAGGAGCCTTCTGCACAAGAATATCGCCTGAAATGCCGTTTTCAAAAGCAAATATAACAAGGTCAACTGCCTCGTCAAGAGACATAATGAAGCGTGTCATTGAAGGCTCTGTGATTGTAATAGGCTTACCCTGCTTAATCTGCTCTATCCACAACGGAATAACGGAGCCTCTTGAGCACATAACGTTACCGTAGCGAGTGCAACAGATTTTGGTATTTTCAGGCTTTACGGTTCTGCTCTTTGCAACAACAACCTTTTCCATCATAGCCTTTGAGGTACCCATAGCATTTACAGGGTATGCCGCCTTATCTGTAGAAAGGCAGACAATATTTTTTACACCTGCATCAATTGCAGCAGTCAAAACGTTTTCTGTACCGAAAACGTTTGTTTTAACAGCTTCAATAGGGAAAAACTCACAGGACGGAACCTGCTTGAGTGCTGCAGCGTGGAAAATGTAATCAACGCCGTGCATAGCATTTCTGACACTCTGAATATCCCTAACGTCGCCAATATAGAATGAGATTTTCTCTGCAACCTCAGGCATTTTAGCCTGAAACTCGTGACGCATATCGTCCTGCTTTTTTTCGTCTCGGGAGAAAATACGGATTTCTCCTATATCCGTATCAAGAAAACGGTTGAGCACAGCGTTACCAAATGAACCTGTACCACCTGTAATCATAAGTGTTTTACCTGAAAATGATGACATGATTATTCCTCCAATTGTTTAACCTTATATGTCTTTGTTATTGGTGTTTTTATAAATTAACGGAGCTTATAATCTCCAGTAAACGTAGTCAGCAGCCCGGTATTCCTCTCTGTTAAAAATACCCTTAATATCTACGAGCACCCTTTTGCCCTCTGCAAAGCATTTTTCAATATGGCTCTGTGTAAGGTCAGCAAAGCACCGGTGTGCTACTGCTACAACAACTGCATCCATATCCCTGATGCTTTCCATATCAACAAACTCTATGCCATAGAGCTTCTTTGCTTCCTCTGCATCTGCCTGTGGGTCAGAAACTACAGGCTCAATGCCGTATCCACGAAGCTCCTCAACAATGTCGTAAACCTTTGTGTTTCTTGTATCCGGGCAATTCTCTTTAAAAGTAAAGCCAAGAATAGCAACCTTAGCGCTGTTTACGTTTTTATTTGCCTTTATAAGGCTCTTAACGATGTTTTCTGCAACGTATTTGCCCATATCATCGTTAATTCTTCTGCCTGCAAG
>JAZSJL010000351.1:0-2872 GCA_045534355.1 Acutalibacteraceae bacterium | reverse complement strand
CACATTGACCTTATTGATGAAGATTTACTCAATAAAAACAGAGAGGAATCTATAATTCACGTTTTCATCGAGGAGGGCAACAACCCTGCAGAAGCAGTTTCCTTTATATCCGAAAGGCTTAATTCGGAGAAAATAGCACATCGCATAGAAACGGATGGCGTTAACTCTGACGATTGGCAGGATAAGTGGAAGGCTTTCTTCAAGCCACAGGCAATAGGCGAAAGACTTTTCGTAAGACCTGTGTGGATTGACGATTACGATAGTGGAAACAGAGCCGTGCTTAATATTGAGCCGGGCGCTGCCTTTGGAACAGGTACCCACGAAACTACACGCCTTTGCCTTGAAACCCTTGATAAAATCATCAAGGATGGCGATACTGTACTTGATATTGGCTGTGGTAGTGGTATTCTTGCAATTGCCTCTATGCTTTTAGGTGCAAAAGAGGGCTTTGGTGTAGATATTGACCCGTTAGCAGTTAAAACTGCTAAAGAAAACGGTCTTATGAATAACCTTAAGGAGCCTGCGCTTACCTTTGTTTGTGGTGACCTTGCCGATAAGGTAACAAAGAAATACGATGTTGTAGTTGCAAATATTGTTGCAGATATTATCATTCTTTTCAGCACACAGGTAAGAGCCTTTATGAAGCAGGGTGCAAGGTTTATTGCTTCCGGTATTATAGATACAAGAGCAGACCAGGTTTGCCTTGCCCTTCAGAACGCAGGTCTTGTTATAAAAGAGCGTATCGAGGATAATGGCTGGGTATGCCTTGTGTGTGAATAATAATTTATAAATCCTTCTCATATATTTTCACGAGGTGAATTTTATGAGAAGGATTTTTTGTTTTTTATTAAGCTTATGTTTTATTTTTGGTGTTATGTTTTCTGTTTCTGTAAAGGGTGCGGTAGTAAAAGAGGATGAGGAAGTGGAAATAACGTTATCTACTACGGTTTCTGCAGAAAATCAAAAGCAATTGGAAAAGCTACCTGTGGAAATTAAAGCAAAGTCGGCTATATTGATAGATGCTTTAACAGGAACGGTTTTATTGGAATATAACCCCGACCAAAAACTCTTTCCTGCATCTGTAACCAAGATAATGACAATGCTTCTTGTTGCAGAGGCGATTGCAAATAAGAAAATCTCATTAACCGATAAGGTTACCTGCTCTGCCAATGCTGCCTCCAAGGGTGGCTCACAAATCTGGCTTAAGGAGGGGGAGCAGATGACAGTAGATGAGCTTTTAAGGGCAACGGCCATAGGTAGCGCAAATGATGCTGCAACGCTTCTTGGTGAGTATATTTCAGGTAGCGAGGAAGCATTTATTTCTCTGATGAATGAAAGAGCCTCACAGCTTGGTATGAAGAATACATGCTTTGTGAATGCTACAGGGCTTGATGATACAACCGATGAGCACCTTACTACTGCAAGAGATATTGCCATTATGTCACGTGAGCTTCTTAAGTACACCTTTATTACAAAGTACACAACCGTTTGGATGGATTCCCTTCGTGGTGGCGCTACAGAGTTAGTAAACACAAATAAGCTTGTTCGCTTTTATAATGGCACTACAGGACTTAAAACAGGCACCACAGCAAAGGCAGGGTGCTGTATAAGTGCAAGTGCAAAGAGAGATAATTTGCACCTGATAGCCGTTGTAATGGGTAGTGGAAACAGCAACGACAGATTCAACACAGCCAAGGCAATGCTGAGCTGGGGCTTTTCAAACTATACTGTTTATCAACCTCAGGTGGATAAAAGTGAAACAAAAGAAATCCCTGTGATTAGTGGGTTAAAGGAAAGTGTAGGAATTGTAATTCCACAGCCATCACCCTTGCTTATTAAAAAGGGTGAGGCTGAAAAGGTCAGGGTAGAGGTGGAAATTTGTGAAAATGTGGAAGCACCCGTTTTGGAAAAGCAGACCCTGGGTAAGGTAGTTGTTTACATAGGTGATAAAGCAGTAAACGAGTATAAAATACTTTCCTGTGAGGGTGTGGAAAAAATCAATATATTTTCTGCAATGCTACGGCTTCTGAATTTTGTTTCCAATGGTAACGGAGCGTATCCGTTTAACACCTGAGCGTAATTAAAAAGCCTTGAAAACCTTGACTTTTATAGGGTTCTTTGATAAAATTAAACAGATAATGGAGTAATAGGGGTTCCCTATAATAAGGATGTGTTTTTAGTGTTTTATACTTCAACAAGAGACAATAGCGTAAAAGTTACTGCATCAAAGGCTATTGCAGACGGAATTTCTCGTGAGGGTGGTCTTTATATTCCTGAGGAAATACCGGCTCTTTCAATGGATGACATTAAGGCTCTTTGTTCTGTAGATTACAAGGCTCGTGCAAAAAAAGTGTTGGGCCTTTACCTTACAGACTTTACTGATGAGGAGCTTAATTACTGCGTAGAGGGTGCATATGCAGACGGCAAATTTGCTTCTGAATTTGTAGCACCTGTAGTAAAGCTTCACGACAATGTAAGCATTTTAGAGCTTTTCAGAGGACCTACTTGTGCATTTAAGGATATGGCTTTGCAGATTCTTCCGTATCTTCTCACAGTATCTGCAAAGAAAAATCTTAAGGATAAAGAGATTGTAATTCTCGTTGCTACCTCAGGTGATACAGGTAAGGCTGCTCTTGAAGGCTTTAAGGACGTACCCGGCACAAAGATTATTGTTTTTTATCCCGAAAACGGCGTAAGTCCCATGCAAAAGTTGCAGATGACAACACAAGAGGGCGAAAATGTTAATGTTTGTGCAATAAATGCCCTAGAAAAGACAATCCTCTCTTACTGGAACGAAGACGCCAAGAAAGGCGTCCAGTACAAGGTGGTCCTTCGCATTGACGAAAGGTTCCAGGGTTCGGGACTGGAAGAC
>JAZSJL010000269.1:0-4339 GCA_045534355.1 Acutalibacteraceae bacterium | reverse complement strand
AGCAGAGGCTGTTATAATCGGTGTTGACCAAAAAACAGATATTGGCGTTGTAAGAGTAGAGAAAACAGGTCTTAAGGCAGCAACCTTCGGTAATTCAGACAAGCTCAATGTCGGTCAGAAGGTTTTTGCAATAGGCAATCCGGGTGGCACAGAGTTCTTCGGCTCCTTCACAAGTGGTATGATAAGCGCTATCGACAGACCTGTTCCAACCTCAAACAGCGCATACGATTTACCTTGCATACAGCACAATGCAGCCATTAACCCCGGCAACTCAGGTGGTGCATTAGTTAACGAATATGGCCAGGTTATAGGTCTTAATTCCTCCAAAATCTCCAGCACAGAATATGAGGGTATGGGCTTTGCAGTACCAAGCACCACATTGCTTGAGGTTTACGACCAGATCATCAAGCACGGCTACGTTTCCAACAGACCTATGCTTGGTATTAACTACACCACAGTTGCAAGCGACTACAACTACTCTAACATTGCATGGAAAAATAATCTTCCATACGGCTCTATTGTAATTGCATATATTTCACCAAGCAGTGACCTTAACAATCACAACATACAGATTGGCGATATTGTTACTGCCGTAAATGGCAAAAAGCTCGATACAACAGACGTGCTTCTTGAAGAAATTGAAAACGCCGAGGTTGGTGACCAGCTTACGTTAACTGTTTGCAGACTCAACAGAAGTGGTGGAATCAGCACTACCTTTGATGCTAAGATTAAGCTTGTTGAGGACCGTGGCGATAATGTAATGCCACAAGAGGAAGAAACCCAGGTAATTGACCCATTCAGCTACTTTGAGGACTTCGGTTATTAATTCTAAAATAAAAGCACATTAAAAATGCTGTGTAGAAATTAAATTCTACACAGCATTTTATATTTATTGCTCTTTTTCCCACCGGTCAATGTTACCTCTTTGCATCGCACCGATAATTCTTTCAGGCACGTCTCCATACTGCTCTGAAAGTGCTTGTAAAAGGTTCTTAACATCCTCTCTTTTAGTTAAGCCGTTTGCAGGGCACTTGCTTTCAACTACCGGTAATTGTAGCCTATCTGCAGCTGCTACAGCCTCCCTTTCCCGAATATATATCAAGGGACGAATCATGGTTATATCCTTCCTTGAAAGGTACGTTACAGGGGCAAAACAGCCTATTCTGCTTTCCAGCAAAAGGTTCATCATAAAGGTTTCTGCCGCATCGTCTAAATGGTGACCCAGAGCTATTTTGTTGCATCCCAGCTCTTTAGCTGTATCGTGAAGTATACCACGCCTCATTCTTGCACACAGGGCGCAGGGATTCTCCTCCTTACGCACCTCAAATATTATTTCGTACAGGTCTGTAGGCTTTACAATATACTCTACACCATAATCCTCGCACAGCCTTGCAATAGGAGAAAAATCTCCGTCCTGCTTGCCGAAGCGCATATCTACAGTAATTGCAACAAGCTGAAATTCATTTGAATAAAATCTTTTTAACTCACAAAGAGCTTTAAGAAGCAAAAGAGAGTCCTTTCCACCCGATACACCTACAGCAATTTTGTCTCCTGCCGAAATCATTTTATAATCATCTACGGCAGCTCTCACTCTGCTGACTATTCTTCTCATTCCGTTTTTTCCTCATCTGCAAGGGTTGGTGCAGGTGTTGCTGTGGGCTTTTCTATACTGCTTTTAGGTATTCTTACCTTTTTAGCTGTAGGCTCCTCAACACCTTCCGGCACACGGCGAAGGGTGCGAACAAAAACAACAATAGCTATTATAAGAAGTACAACAAGTACAACCACGTAGATATCTCTTTTCTGTTCTTTTTCCTCTTTGTTTTTTCCAAGGTCGAGATACGGGTCATTAAGGTCCTCATACTCCGAAATATCTGTATATCTCTTATTAAAATCAAGTGTAAGGTCAGGTGTCTCACCACCTGCAAGGACTACGGGTGTTGCAACTGAAAGAATCAGTAGCACACAAATAAAGATTGCTAAAATTTTATTTTTCATATTCACACCTACAATTTACAGCACAAGAAAGCTTTTTCATACATTCTTCTAAAACAGATGACGGACAAGCAACATTCAACCTTGTGAAGCCTTCGCCTGATTTTCCGAACCAGAAGCCCGGGTCCTGAATTATTCCACACTCATTGCGAAGGAATAAATCAAGCTCATCATCACGCATATCGAGCGCTGTCATATCAAGCCACACAAGATACGTGCCCTGACAATCGTACAACTTTATCTGTGGTATTTTTGACACATATGACTTTACTATTGCTATATTTTTATCTATCTGCTCATTCATACTGTCGAGCCAATAGTCGCACTGAGTGTACGCAGTAATTGTAGCAGGGCGAGAAACGCAGTTTATACAGCTATAGCCATCAGCAGCAAGCTGTTTTTGAAATTTCTCTCGCAAGGTCTTGCTTGCTATAATTATATTTGACGTGCCAAGCCCTGCAAGGTTAAAGGATTTGCTCACAGCAGTACATATAACTGTATTTTGTGAGAATGAGCTATCCACGTTATTTATAACCGTATGCTCTGCTTCCTTTCTGAGAATATCGAAGTGAATTTCATCAGAAAGAAGCACAACGTTATTTTTCAGACAGATTTCACCTACACGCTTAAGCTCTTCTACTGACCACACTCTGCCAACAGGGTTGTGTGGACTACAAAGAAGCATAAGCTTAACATCCTTTTGCGAGGCTATTGCTTCAAGCTCCGAAAAGTTCATTTCGTAAGTCTTTTCACCTTTAATCAACGGATTATCGGCAACTATTCTGCCATTGTTTTCAATTGAATTTCTGAAGGGATAGTACACAGGAGATTGAATAATCACCTTGTCTCCCACATCTGTAAAGGCTCTTATTGCAGTGTTAATAGAAAAAACTACGCCACCTGCACAGGTAATCCATTCGTTTTCTATTTTAAAATTATGTCGTCTTTCCATAAAGGAACGAACAGCATCTCTGTAAGCTTTGTCGCTATCGGTATAGCAAAAAAAGCCTTCCTCTGCAAAGCATTTAATTGCTTCACGCACCTCAGGTGGTGTTCTGAATTCCATATCGGCAACAGAAAGTGGATAAGCTCCCCTTTCGATTGCGCCATCGGTTACTGTGGTATCCCATTTATAGGAGCCACTACCTTTTCTGCTTACAACCTTCTTAAACAAAACATATTACCCCTTAAATTTTGATAAATAAAATTGACGATGCAAGGAGCATCTGTCCTGCAAAATAAGTTACGATGTTAAATATCTTGAGAGGTCTGTTTTTCTTTTGACCACCAAACATAAGAATACCGATTGTGGCATCCGATAAAAGGAACAAGAGTGAGCCGAAGCTAAGCACAAGGAGTGCAAATATACCCTTCTCTCCACCATTAAGCATAAAGTTAACACCTAATGAGGTTGCTTTTATAAACATTGAAATGAGTATTGCTGAATACATAATAACAGCATATTTTAAGAATTTAATAGAAAACTCTAATTTAAAGCGTTTGAACACGTAGAGCGCCGCTGCCACTAAAACAACAAAAGCAATAATTTCTATAGTGTTAAAATTGTTGTAGCCCTCGAAGGTATTAAGTGCCCTTACATAGGCTGTTATGTACGCTATATGCCCTGCAAAGAAGCTTACAAAGCCTATACCGAAAAAGGAATTCCTGTCAGAATGAAGGAAAAAGTCCCCTACCCAGCCAAGAAGCAAGCCGAGAATCATTGTGATTGCAAAATCTGATTTGTTGCCTGATATGTTCACACTTAAATATCCAATGCTCACAAAAAGTGTTGCAGATACCATTTTTGCCGTAAGCGATTTTATTGACCTTGTTGGCCAGGAAAGCTTAAGAAATAATGGTGTTGTAAAGCATTGAAGAACAAAACAACCTGCAAAAAGAATCCATAAAAGCATAAATTCACCCTAATTAATATCTGAAATCCTTACAAATAACCGTACCTATAAGCTCCTGACGCTCAAGACCGATTTTTCCAAGACCCACAACGTTGCCTGAACCTTTAATACTTACCCTTGCAATTTGCTCAAGATGTACTATCTCTAAGTTATCAGGGTTAAACTCTACGTCTACAGAGCAATCGTGGTATCTCAAGGAATACTTAATATCCTTTGCAAAAACAGTTACAATGGGGTGATAAACAGTACCATCTATTCTCGCCTTTGACATAGGGGAGAAAACTGCACCTGTGTAGCTTGGTGCAACATTTGTATTCTCGGAAATCGGCTCCGGATTATCCTCGGGTACAAGAATGAACTGCATTTTAATATTGCCGTTGGGAAGAACAGTATATGTATAACTTTCAATACTATTGGGGTCTGTAAGGTAC
>JAZSJL010000158.1:0-1813 GCA_045534355.1 Acutalibacteraceae bacterium | reverse complement strand
CTAAGACCGCTTGGCCTCCGACTTCCACAGCTCTGCGTCCATTTTTGTTGTATCGGAGGTATCGTATTCCTTTATAAATGCCTTACCGATATTTATTTCCTTATCTTTTATAATCGGCTCGAAGTTACCCGAATGGTCGTAGTGCATATGTGTTGCAACAATGAAGTCAAGCTGTATTACATCATTTTCTGCAATACAATGCTCCTTTATATAGGCAATAACCTCTTTCTCGTAACCTTTGTATTCAGTTTTTCTTCGAGGGTTGTTGTTGCCTTCACCTGAATCAACGAGGGCAAAGTGACCGTTGCTTTCTATTATAATACAGTCGGAGTTTGCAGTATTGAGAAAGTGAATTCTGTCGTCACCACTTTGCAAATCAAAGGCTTCCTTGGTTATTGGTGTTTCGTTTACCAGTTTGTTCGAGAGGGCTACAACCACAATATCTAAAATAAATACGCTGAGCATTACGGCTGTTACAACCCAGGTTGCTATAACTCTTGCTAATTTATTTTTGTCCTTGACAGCCATTATTTCAACTCCTTTCTTTTGTTAAAAGGAATTGCCGTAAGCGATACTACAAGGCAAATTATTGTTGCAGTAAATACGTCTGCTACTACAAAGGAAACGATACATATAATCATACCTATAATAGATACTATACGTTTTTCTTTTTTCTTGAAGCAACCTGCAAGAAGCTTATATGGTACACTCTGCCAGGCGTAAACTATAAGCATTGCACCTGCACAATGTACAGGGAGCCTTGAAAATACCTGTGGGAATAAAAGCGTTACAGCAACCGAAAGCACGATTACTATTATTGCTGAAAATACACCGTAGCCCCTTATAGCCTGTGGCACAACAGGGGTGGGGGAAAGCACGTTACCGAAAAAGCTCTCGTTTCTCGACTCCGTTGTTTGTGAAAAAGCAAAGAACAGAAGGCAGAAAACAAGGCCTGTCTTAATTGCAACAGGAATGTAAGTGAAGCTGTGTTCACCAAGGAAATTCAATAAGCTCACGTTCTTTATTGCTGTGAAATTAACAGCCTCGTTGATTGCCGTGTAATCCTTGTGTGGATTTAAAAAGAGATTTAAAATATAAGGAATTGCAACAGTAATAAATGGTGCAGGAATAGCTTTGCTTAATTTTTTAAACTTGAAGGGATAAGTAATCATTGTGAAAAGCGTTATTGTACCTGTGAGCAGACCCATAAAGTGAGGGTGGAAGCCTAAGGAACGGTAGCTTTTGAGCATCTCTAAGGGAGTTGAACCACTTGCGCCTATGCCGAAATAGGAGTTTGTAAGAAGAATTGTTGCACCAAGGCACAGACCCAATGCACCACCTGCGAGAACAAAATCAGGGACACGAAGCTTATTAAGTACTTTGTTTAAAAGAATGTATAGACAGCCTCCCATAGAAACAGACATTGCTGCCGTTGCAGGTGAAGTGTTGAAAATAACAAAGAAAAAGGGTACTGCTAAAAGAGGGTGAGGTGCCAATACTTTACCCTTTAAGGCAACAGAAAAAAGAGCACAGCACAAAACACAGACCAATGCATAAATGAGAGCCTGACCTACAGTCGCCGAGAAGCACACGGCTAAAGAGGTAATAAGCAAAAATGATGTTAGTCCGTTACCTGCTTGTTGTATTAAATTTGTGTTTTTTTCTTTGAAATTCATAAGAAAACGCTCACTTTTACATCGTTAAAAGTAATTTTACAATATTTTTAATAAATAAACAATAACAAAAATAAAAATATCCCTACTATAATTATTCTAAAATTATTGATTTTTTCGGTGAGTTAATCTATAATAAT
>JAZSJL010000210.1:0-3249 GCA_045534355.1 Acutalibacteraceae bacterium | reverse complement strand
GAAAGAAAGGCTTTTAATGAAGGCGGCGGTGACTACACAGCCCCTGCACAGCTTTTAGGTGACTTTCTTAAAAATGAGCCTACTAAAAAATTCGGCTTTGTAAATCCGAGCTGCCCAACGGGTGTTGCCCCCTCTGATTTAAGAAGAATTTTACCTAAAAAGGTTACGGATACAATTGCAGGAGCAATAAATGATTTTGATAAAAAACTGAACGGCTTTAATCTTTACGACGCCGTGCTTACCGCACCGGAATCGAGAAGCTCTTCACCAATAAGAATTTTAAGAAACGAGTTTTTCCAGACTACTAAGGTACAAGGAATCTTCCCTTCGGGTGAAGGCGCAGGCTATGCAGGCGGAATTGTTTCCGCTGCTGTTGACGGAATTAAATGTGCAGAGGCAATTATTTCAGATTTAAGGTGACAAGAATAATAGGACTATCCCTCTTATGAATAAGCTTCATAAGGGGGATTTTTTATGAAATGCTTAGTTATAAATTACAGAAGTACGGTTTTTATTATTGCAACGGTATTTCTGCTCGTGCTTTCAAGCCTTTCTACAGCTATGGGAATATCTGTAACAAGTGACAACCCTTTAAGGCGCTTACCAATTTACTGTGTAGAAACAAATGAAAAAAAGGTTGCAATAACCTTTGATGCCGCTTGGGGTGCTGAGGATACGGAAGAAATTTTGGAAATACTCGAAAAGCACAATGCGAAGGCTACAATTTTTGTGCTTGGCACCTGGGTTGATGCTAACCCCGAGGCAGTTAAAAGCTTTTATGAAAAAAAGCACGAAATTGCCAACCATTCAGACACACACAAGCTTTTTGGCAAGTCGGACCGAGAGACAATTATTAAAGAAATAGAAGAATGCAACAAAAAAATTGAAGCTGTTACAGGTGAAAAAACACGTCTTGTCAGAGCCCCCTCAGGTGACTACGACAACAAAAGCATAGAAATTGCCGAGGAAATGGGTATGAAAATGGTGCAATGGTCTGTTGACTCACTCGACTGGAAAAAGCTTTCGGTAGATGAAATGTACTCAAGAGTTGTTAGCAAAACCGAAAACGGCTCTATTCTTTTATTTCATAATGGGGTTGAAAACACGCCCGAGGCACTCGACAAAATTCTTACAGAATTAGAAAAAGACGGCTACGAATTCGTAACCGTCAGTGAGCTTATTTATTGGGATAACTATGAAATTGATTATAGTGGTAGGCAGAGCATTACTCATAGTAGGAAATAAAAATATCCTCTGCTTCTATTTGCGCTTGTTTCAAAAGCTCCACAACTTCTTCATCTTCGCAATTATCAATAACGTTACATATTGCATTAAATAATTTACCGTACATTTTTTGGTACATCTCTGCGTCATTCTTCATATCAACTCTCCTAAAACAAAAAAGTGTGCTCCAATGAAGGAACACACCGAAAAAGTGTAATCCCTCATTGTTGTCACACAATTGCATTTCACCCACAAGGATATAGCAAAGAGAGAAAACACCTTTTACCAAAGTGTTTCCTTGTGAGTTAAAAACTATACAATTTGTGTGACGGGAATATAATACCACACAATTTTATAAATATCAACTAAAACATAAAAGAAGGTTACGACTCCGTAACCTTCTTTCATCATTTTTATTCGCCCTTATTCCCAACGGAAGTTTTGAGTTGCATAGTACATTTGGCAACCGTAATGTTGGCTGTATGCAAAAGCAATACCAATACCAATATTAGTAAATTCGTCTCGAAGCATATTTTCTCTGTGACCATCTGAATTGTACCACATATCATTAAAGGCATATGCATTTACAACGTTACCTGCGGCAATATTTTCACCTGCATAGTACGGTGGGTAACCAAACAACGCTAATCTATCCTGGAATTCCTCGCCACTTGGTGATGTGTGGTCAAAATAGTCGTTATCAGCCATATCCTTACTGTGGTAGAGGGCTACCTTGGCGAACTCCGTATCGTAAACAAGAGCAGCTTTTCCGTTGATTGCTCTTGTGGCGTTCAAAGCGTGGAATATAAGCTTTTCCTGTGTTGTAAGATTTGAATCAGAATGTATACGGAGTGTTTCGCCCTGCGTTGTTGCATACATACTGTATGCCCTGTCGTCATTAAATTCCTCTGCAAACACAGAAAAATCGACGTTATCAAGATAATGTAATTCCTGTGCATTATCAAAGGTTACAACCCGACTGAGTGCAATTTTTATGGTTTTAGATGTGGTGTATACACCTATTACACCCTCTGTGTCCGAGCAAGTGAATATTACGAGATTTTTATAATCCCCTGCATAGACATAGTACTTAACCGTACCACTTGGAATTTTATCGATAAGTATTTCTGTAGGTGCACCGAAGCTCTGTGTTAGCTGTGCAATACTGTCACCAAATTTTACCGATTTAGAGTTAACAGAGATTTTTCCCTCTGCTGATTCTGCAAAGCCACAACCACTACAAACACCATCCTCGAAGCTATGGGCAAGCTTAGGGAGTGTGCGTGTTCTTTTAATATTTTTTGCCTGACAAAGGGATGTTTGCTTACCCTCACTTTTACAGGTGGGTTCAACCTCTGTTTTCCAATCCTCAAACAAAAGTGCTTGAGGCACAGTAATTCCTGCGGCACATTTGAGCACAGCACCTGCATCTGCATTATTTACACTACCGTTAAAATCATAGTCAGCAAGTACGGCTGTTTCCTGGGGAAGGCCTTTGCCGGAGATATTCAAGAGCACCTTTTGAACATCATATGTACTAACAATACCGTCGCTGTTAATATCACCTAAAACAAGGCTCTGTGAGGCACCTGCACTAATGCAAAAAACACTCATTAAAACAGCAATTGTTATTATAACGGATAAAAACCGTTTCATAAAAAGACCTCGCTTTAACAATAAATGATTTCTGATTATTTGCAATTCAATTGTAGCACACAAATTTTTATTTAACAATGTACAAAAGCAACAATCAAATTAGTCTACAATTGTTATATACTCTATAATTTTATTTTTTCGCAAAGAGTGGGTAGAGTATTTTTCACCCTACCCACTTAAAATTATTTATTAAAAATTTCCAGACTTCGTTGCAAAATCCCATTCATTTGTGCAATAGCTATGCCGTAGTTTACAACAGGTACACCCTGCTGTGAGGCTTTTTCTAACCTGGGCTTCATTTCCTTTTCATTTAAGTCGGATCGTAGCCATGTCGGTCTGTGGGCCAAGGAGTTGGCCATTAGTATTGTC
>JAZSJL010000290.1:0-3217 GCA_045534355.1 Acutalibacteraceae bacterium | reverse complement strand
GGCAGATACGTGGTTCCTTCGTCAGCACGAAAAGGTACTCTCTCTTCCTTTCAAGCCAACCTTAGGCAGACCTGACAGAGATAATGTTATTGACGGCTATATCAACAACAATGAAGAGGACGTTTGTGCAGACGGCATCTGGCAGAAGTACTTCACAGAGCAGCCAGCACCTCTCACAGCAGAGGATATTGCAGAGTATTTCAAGACAATTGACGGCGTAGCTCTCGGTTCAGATGCATTCTTCCCATTCAGCGACAACATTGAGCGTGCAAAGAAGAGTGGCGTTAAGTACATTGCAGAGCCGGGTGGCTCTATCCGTGATGATGTTGTTATTGAGTGTGCAAATAAGTACGGAATGGCAATGGCATTCACAGGTATGCGTTTATTCCATCATTAATTGAGGTACATATATGAAAATAATGGTTGTTGGTGGTGGCGGTAGAGAACACGCTATCATTAAAAAGATAAAAGAAAACAAAAGTGTAACCGAAATTTTTGCTCTCCCCGGTAACGGTGGTATGGCAAAGGATGCAACTCTTGTAGACATCGGTGCAAAGGATATTGAAAAAATAGTTGAATTTGCAGTTGCAAACGGTATCGACTATGCAGTTGTTGCTCCCGATGATCCACTTGTGCTGGGTTGTGTAGATGCACTTGAATCAAAGGGTATTCCTTGCTTTGGCCCAAGGGCAAACGCAGCAATTATTGAGGGTAGTAAGGTTTTCTCAAAGAACCTTATGAAAAAATATAATATCCCTACAGCAGCATACGAGGTTTTTGATGATATGCAGTCTGCTCTCGATTACCTTGAGACTGCACCAATTCCTACAGTTATCAAGGCAGATGGTCTTGCTCTCGGCAAGGGCGTTATAATCGCACAGACAAGAGATGAAGCAAAGGCTGCTGTTGTTTCAATGATGCAGGACAAGGCATTCGGTTCAAGTGGCGACAATATCGTTATTGAAGAATTCCTTACAGGACCGGAGGTTTCTGTTCTTGCCTTCACAGACGGTAAGACGGTTGCTCCAATGATTTCCTCAATGGACCACAAGCGTGCAGGAGATAACGATACAGGTCTTAACACAGGTGGTATGGGCACAATTGCTCCAAACCCATATTATACAGATGCTGTTGCAGCAGAGTGTATGGAAAAGATTTTCCTTCCTACAATTGGTGCAATGAATGAAGAGGGCAGAACCTTCAAGGGTTGCCTTTACTTCGGACTTATGCTCACACCAAACGGACCAAAGGTGATTGAATATAACTGCCGTTTCGGTGACCCTGAAACACAGGTTGTTTTACCTCTTTTGGAGTCAGACCTTTTAACGGTTATGCAGGCTGTAACAGATGGCAGACTTGGCGAGGTAGAGGTTAAGTTCAGCAACAAGAGCGCTGCTTGTGTTATTATGGCATCTAAGGGCTACCCACAAAGCTATGACAAGGGCTTTGAAATGACAATCCCTGCTGAAACAGAAAGCAACGTCTACGTTGCAGGTGCTGTACTTAAGGATGGCAAGCTTCTCACAAACGGTGGCAGAGTTTTAGGTGCTACTGCAGTTGAAGGTGATTTGAAGTCTGCAGTTAAATCAGCATATGAGCTTGTAAGCAAAATTCATTTTGATAATGCATTTTATCGTAGTGATATAGGAGCAAGAGCACTTGCAGTATTGGAGGATTAAGAGATGGTATACAGAGTATATGTAGAAAAGAAAAAAGAGCTTGCAAACGAAGCAAAATCTCTTTTAGGCGATGCTCGTACTCTTTTGGGTATTGAAGCCCTTGAGGACGTTCGAGTTATAAATCGCTATGATGCTGAAAATATTACAGAGGAGCTTTTTAACTACGCTATTAAAACAGTTTTCTCTGAGCCTCAGCTTGATATTGCATCTGCAGAGGTTGATTTAGGCGATGCAACTGTATTTGCAGTTGAGTTCTTACCCGGTCAGTTTGACCAGAGAGCAGACTCTGCAGCACAGTGTATTCAGATTATCTCACAGGGTGAGCGCCCAACAGTAAAGAGTGCAAAGGTTTATGCTCTCTACGGTAAGCTTACCCAGGCAGAAATTGCAGAAATCAAAAAGTACGTTATTAACCCTGTTGAAGCAAGAGAGGCAGTACTTGAAAAGCCTGAAACACTTGCAATGAACTATCAGATTCCTACAGAGGTTGAAACTCTTACAGGCTTCATCGCTCTTGACAGAGCAGGTCTTGAAAAGTTCGTTAAGGACTATGGCCTTGCAATGGATGCAGACGATATTGCATTCTGCCAGCAGTACTTTAAATCTGAGGACCGTGACCCAACAATCACAGAAATCAGAATGATAGATACCTATTGGTCAGACCACTGTCGTCACACAACCTTCCTCACAGTTATCGACAGCGTAAAGTTTGAAGATGAGCTTCTTCAGTCTGCATATGAGGAATATATCGAAACAAGAAAAGAATTAGGCAGAACAAAGCCAATCTGCCTTATGGATCTGGCTACTGTTGCTGTTAAATACCTTAGAGTAAACGGCAAGTTAGACAAGCTTGACGAATCAGAGGAAATTAACGCTTGTACAGTAAAAATCAACGTTGACGTAGATGGTGTTTCAGAGCCTTGGCTCCTTCTTTTCAAAAACGAAACACACAACCATCCAACAGAAATCGAGCCATTCGGTGGCGCTGCAACCTGTATAGGTGGTGCAATCCGTGACCCACTTTCAGGCCGTGCATATGTATATGGCGCAATGCGTGTTACAGGTGCTGCTGACCCACTTAAGCCTGTTTCAGAAACAATTAAGGGTAAGCTCCCACAGCGTACAATCGTTACAACTGCAGCAGCAGGCTACTCTTCATACGGTAACCAGATTGGTCTTGCAACAGGTATTGTAGACGAAATTTACCACCCGGGCTACGCTGCAAAGCGTATGGAGATTGGTGCAGTTGTTGCAGCAGCTCCACAGGAAAATGTTCGCCGTGAGTGTCCTGCTCCGGGTGATATAGTTATCCTTCTTGGTGGCTCCACAGGCCGTGATGGCTGTGGTGGTGCTACAGGCTCTTCAAAATCCCACACAGCATCTTCACTTGAAACCTGTGGTGCAGAGGTACAGAAGGGTAATGCTCCTGAAGAAAGGAAGCTTCAGAGATTGTTCAGAAATAAAGAAGCACCACTTATAATTAAGCGTTGCAACGACTTTGGTGCAGGTGGCGTTTCAGTTGCTATCGGTGAGCTTGC
>JAZSJL010000295.1:0-1772 GCA_045534355.1 Acutalibacteraceae bacterium | reverse complement strand
ATTCAGTCTATCAGCTACGATAAGGTTAATATGCTTCGTCACGTTAAATTCTTTAAGAATGTTGAGGGTATCAAAGCTCATATGAAGCTTCACGCAGCTATCCTAAAGCCAAAGTTCGATGCTGTTCTCGATACCTTGAATTCTGACCTTGCAGGTCTTTCTATTGCCGAGTGGAATGAGCCGAACGGTGGTTATTTCATCAGTCTCGACGTTGTTGCAGGCAGTGCTTCAAGAGTAGGTGTGCTTTGTAAGGAGGCAGGCGTTACTCTGACAAATGTGGGCGCAACCTTCCCATATGGCAAGGACCCCACAGACAGCAATATCCGAATTGCACCAACCTTCCCCACACCTGCCGTACTTTCACAGGCAGTTAAGGTGCTTACAACCTCTGTTAGACTTGCTTGTCTTGAAAATCTTATGAAATAAGGTGGTTTTGTGATAAGAATCGGTCACGGCTACGACGTTCACGCCTTTGCAGATAATCGCAAATGCATAATCGGTGGTGTGGATATTCCATACGAGAGGGGCTTACTCGGTCACTCCGATGCAGACGTGCTCCTCCACGCTATTTCAGATAGCCTTTTAGGAGCAGCAGCTTTAGGGGATATTGGTAAGCATTTCCCCGATACTGACCCTGCCTTTAAGGGGGCTGACAGCCTTGTGCTTCTGGGGCACGTTGTGGAGCTTATTCATTCCAAGGGCTACAAGGTAGTTAATATTGATGCTACAGTTATTGCTCAGGCACCCAAAATGGCACCTCATATTCCTAAAATGAGAGAGAATATTGCAAATGCACTTTGTGTGGATGTTGACTTTGTAAATGTTAAGGCAACCACAGAAGAAAAGCTTGGCTTTACAGGCAGGAAAGAAGGCATATCTGCTCATTGTGTGTGCCTTATAGAAAAGTAAACAGAATGATTACCCTTGCATATTATGTAAAAGGCTATTGCCTTATACAAATATGGAAGGGTCTTTTTATGAGCAAAAAAGGTATAAAGGTAGGCTCCGTAACATATGCAATGAAGGGGAGAGACCTACTGCAAAGAAATGGCTATAAGGCTTATTTGACCCGTAACCCTCATCCTGTGGAGGATGAAGGCTGCGGGTATGTTATTTATGTAAGTAACCTTGATAAAAGGTGCTTTGAAATATTAAAGAAAAACAACATTCAGGTTAAAGGTACTGTAGATATGGGGGATTTTTTGTGATTTATCTTGATAATGCAGCAACAAGCTTTCATAAACCCGAAGAGGTGTATTCTGCCGTGTCCAAAGCAATGCGAAGCTACAGCGCAAATCCCGGCAGAAGCGGACACAGGCTTTCTATGAGTGCAGCAGAGCAGGTTTTTGAAGCACGGGAGGTGCTGAACGATTTTTTTGGTGGCTTCGGTAGTGAGTATGTAAGCTTTACACAGAACTGTACACAAGCTCTTAATATGGCAATTAAGGGCATTGTAAATAAGGGTGACCATATAATAATTTCCTGCTTTGAACACAACTCTGTTGCAAGGCCTGTGTACAGCCTTGCGCAAGAGGGCATTGTTGAATTTTCGGTTTTTAACGTTTACGAAGATGAGCAGAAAACACTCCGGTCATTTGAAAGCTCATTCAAGGAAAATACAAGGCTTTGTGTGGTTACTGCCGTATCAAATGTGTTTGGCAGGATACTGCCTATTGAGAAGCTTTCAGCAATTGCACACAGCAAGGGAGCACTCTTTTTTGTAGATGGAGCACAGGCGGCAGGAGTACTTCCCCTGAATATGAAAAAACAGG
>JAZSJL010000405.1:0-3572 GCA_045534355.1 Acutalibacteraceae bacterium | reverse complement strand
GCATATTATACCCACGATGCCAGCAACTCTGCCGTAGGCTTCTCTGCCTGCAGGGGTAGAGGTATCCTTGTTTTTTAGAAAAATGTTTGTAAGTAATTTTGTCATATTAAGCCTCAATTTGAAGTTTTTCTTAAAATTATATAACGATTTACTTTTTTGTCAATAAGTGGAAGTGCTTTTAAACCCTGAAAATCATAGCTTGTAAATATTTCTCTTTTTTGGTAGACAAAAGTATAAAACTGTGCTATTATCAAAAATGGCGACAGCCAAAAAAACCGAAAGGTAGATATAGAGATGGATAAAACTTTAGTTATTCTTGCTGCCGGTATGGGCAGCCGTTATGGTGGATTGAAGCAGGTTGACCCTGTCGGACCAAACAATTCAATTATTATTGATTATTCTGTATTCGATGCAATCAAGTGTGGCTTTAACAAGATTGTTTTCATTATAAAAAAAGAAAATGAACAGCTTTTCCGTGAGGTTATAGGCGATAAGGTCTCAAAGCACGTTCGTGTTGAATATGCTTACCAGAGCACAGATATGCTCCCTGAGGGCTTTACTGTGCCTGAGGAAAGAGTTAAGCCTTGGGGTACAGCACACGCAATTTATTGCTGTAAGGGTATTGTTAATGAGCCGTTTATGGTTATTAACTCCGATGACTTCTATGGCAGAGGTGCCTTTGAGAATATTTCAGGTTGGATTGAAAGAACAGATTTCGCAGGTGATGCATACAAGGTCGCAATGTCTGCATATTTCCTTAAAAACACACTTACAGAGAATGGTACGGTTTCACGTGGCGTTTGTGATGTGAACGAAAACGGTCAGCTTGTAGATGTTATCGAAAGAACAAAAATCAAAAGAGTTGACGGCGTTATTTCTTATACAGAGGATGAAGAAAGCTGGGTAGCTCTTCCTGAAGAGAGCGTTTGCTCAATGAACTGCTGGGGCTTCCCTGCAAGCGTTATAGATGAAATCGAGAAATATTTCATTGATTTCCTTAAAAACGAGGTACCTTCAAATCCTCTTAAATCAGAATTCTACCTTCCTTTCCTTGTTCGTGATTTATTAAGTGAAGGCAAGTGCACCGTAGATGTTCTCGAAACAAAGGATAAATGGTTCGGTGTTACATATAAAGAGGATAAGCCGGATGTTGTTAAGTCTATTCAGGCTCTCGTTGATAACGGCGTGTATCCCGAGGATTTGTGGAAATAAGTGTTAATAGCAAAAGACGGAATCGCTTATTGATTCCGTCTTTTCTCTATTTCTTTAAGATTGCTTTTAAATTCCTTTTGTATCCAAACAAAGGAAAGAATCCAGGCACCGATTATTGCAAGAACAATGTCTATTCTTCCCATAGGAAAACAAGCAACTATAGTAAAGAACAGCTCTGTCAACGGATTTCTGATTCTCATAATCATCAAAAACCACTCTGCTACAATTATCATTCTGCAAAACGGCAATACACAAACAACAGACCAACACAAACACGCAGTTTGTGGTCCCCAGTTTTTAGGCAGCTTCCACATCATAGGAACGTATTTATCTGCATCTCCGTAATTAATGAGTGCTAAATAACGCTTAATATCAGTTTCGTTTGTAACAGGTGATTTGTATTTTAAAAACGCATACCTTGACATAAGCACGTATCCGATAAAGGTAATTACGTTTATTGCAATAAGACCTGTCCATCCGAAATTTGTCTGGCTAGACAGAGGATTGCCCTCCAATAAAAGATTCGGTGTGGCAATATACGTGAATACAAGGTCAAGTATAATAGTAAGTAAATATGCGCTACAGGATAGGAGGAAGTTAAACCTTCCTTTATCAGCCTTCATAACAAAGCCTCCTTACGGTGAAATATATTTATATTTTACCACTCTGTCAAAATAAATCAATTGATTTAAGCTTTTTAATATGCCTTTTTTCAAAATATATAGAAATAAACAATGTTATGTTAAAAATTTTCAAAAAAGACTTGCTTTTTTGCTCCCGTTGTGATAATATTCTTCTGCTAATGTGTTATCAAGTTTAAAGAGGTGAAATTACATGAAAGAAGGACTTCATCCAAAATACGGCGCAACTCAGGTTAAATGTGCATGCGATGCTGTGCTCGATACAGCTTCAACTAAGGACGGTATGCGTGTTGATATCTGCTCAAAGTGTCATCCATTCTTCACAGGCAAGCAGAAGCTTGTTGATACAGGTGGACGTGTAGACAGATTCAATAAGAAATATAACCTCTCTAAGTAAGTTATTATGCTTAGTAAGCCGGTGAGTTATCACCGGCTTTTTGCGTTATCCGGAGGGATATACTTGGATTCATATATCACTTTAGGTCAGTATTCTGCAGAGGAGTACATAGTTAAAAAATCCAGGTTTATAGGTTATGCCAAGCCTATAAAAACAGAGCAGGATGCTCTTGGCTTCATAGAGGAGATTCGCAAAAAGCATTGGGATGCAACTCACAATGTGTATGCATACGCTCTTCGTGAGGGTTCAATTAAAAGATTTTCAGATGATGGTGAGCCACAGGGAACTGCCGGTATGCCTGTTCTGAACGTTATTACGCAGGAGGGGTTAACCGACTGCGTTGTTGTCGTTACAAGATATTTTGGTGGCATTCTCCTTGGTGGTGGAGGGCTTGTAAGAGCCTATAGCCATTCAGCAAAGCTTGCTGTAGACGGTGCAGGTGTAATTACCCTCGTACCCTGGTGTGTTATGAATATCTGCTGCGACTACAATCTTTACGGTAAAATAGAAAGCCTTATAAGGGATATCGGTGGCGTTATTAACGATACTGTATTTACCGATTCCGTAGCATTAAGCTTTCGTATAGAAAAAACCTTGGTGGATTCCTTCGATAAAAAGCTTCAGGATATGACCAACGGGAAGGTAAATTTTGAGATTTTGGAAGAAATTATTTCTGCAAAATAAACAAAATCAAAAAATTTGTCAAAAAATAAAGGGTTTTTATAAAAAGTTGAGTATTAATATATAGGAGGGGTTGTTATGGACGATAGTATCAGAGTAAGAACGCTTCAGCGTGAAAGAGAAACCTTATCCCAATTTGCTACCCTGTGCGAAAATTCAAAGGGCAGGCAGTTTATTGAGGATGAGTGTCCTCTCCGTACAGCCTTTCAGCGTGACAGAGACAGAATACTTCATTGTTCTTCCTTCAGAAGGCTTAAGGATAAAACTCAGGTTTTCCTTGCGCCTGACAACGTTCACTACAGAACAAGGCTTACCCATACACTTGAGGTTTCCCAGATTGCAAGAACAATAGCCCGTTCCTTAAACCTTAATGAGGACTTGACAGAGGCTATTGCTTTGGGGCACGATTTGGGACACACACCATTTGGTCATGCAGGTGAAAGGGCACTTGCTGCCGTTTATGAAAAGGGATTTACACACTTTGAGCAGAGCTTGCGTGTTGTAGATAAGCTTGAGCACAATGGTGAGGGGCTTAACCTTACCTATGAGGTGCGAGATGGCATTCTTTGTCACACACGAGGCAAGGAAGCAGATACCCTTGAGGGCAGAATAGTTAAAATAAGCGATAAAATTGCTTATAT
>JAZSJL010000251.1:0-5028 GCA_045534355.1 Acutalibacteraceae bacterium | reverse complement strand
CACAGCTACCGCCGCAATGATGCTCCTGCTGGGGAGTGCATGTTGCAGGGTCCTGACCGTCGATACAGCAAGCGAGAATACCCATAATTTCGTTCATCATATCATCAACTGCTGTTTTTGCAGCCTCAAACTTAACCATATTGCCATTAAGCATGATTTCACGATATGCTTCCTCAAATTCTTTTGCATATGCTTCCATTTTTGCAGGATCAGCCTCTTCGCCCTTGCCTGCTTCCTGCTGATAGTTAAGCTGAATAAGGTTGATTTTACCGATAAGAGCGTTGAGCTCATCATCAGCCTCATTTGCCTTTCTTGCTTCTTCGTATGCTTTGTAGCGTTCATCCTCCTGGATTGCTGCTCCAAGCTGTCTTGTGATTTCAATTACTGACATTGTTTTTACTCCTTTGTAAATAATATATTTTGATTTCAACAATGAAAATTGTTAACTGTTTTGAATACCCTCTTGCACCTTTAAAAGCTCCATAAACCACTTCGTTTTTTCCTCTTTGGTATATGGGTCATCCATTTCGGCGGCAGGTGTGCCTTTTCGTGGAGAATAAATAAAGGTGAACATAGAGCCGTACCTTACTTCTTCGATAAGTGAAACGGTATCGAGAAATTCCTCGTAAGTTTCACCGGGGAAGCCGACGATAATATCGGTTGTAAGATCAAGATTGTTAATTTTACTCTTAGCGTAGTTTACAAGCTCAAGGTAACGCTCTCTTGTATAATGCCTGTTCATTTCCTTGAGTATTCTGTTGTTGCCCGATTGAACAGGCAAATGCAGATGGCCACAGAAATGCTTACATTGTGAAAGTGCATCTATTAATTCAAAGGTGCAATCCTTTGGGTGCGAGGTCATAAAATCAAATCGAAAATCGCCCTCTAATGCATCTAACCTTTTGATAAGCTCTGTAAAGCTTACACCAAAATCACAGCCCTTACCGTATGAATTAACATTCTGTCCGAGAAGAGTTATAAATTTGTAGCCTTCATCAATAAGAGTCTTTGCCTCATTGATGATAACCTCGGGGCTTCTGCTACGCTCACGACCTCTTACGTATGGCACAATACAGTACGAGCAAAAATTGTTACAACCATACATAATCGGAAGCCATGACTTATCCTTACTATCTCTTGAAGATGGCAAGCCCTCGGCAATAACGCCCTCGCTCTCTTCAATACAGAAAACCCTCTTCTTTTTTTTGAGGTAAGAATATATGAGTTCAGGCATTTTATGAGTAACGTGTGTGCCGAAAACGATGCTCACAAACGGATAACTGTTTTTGATTTTATCTGCTATATGCTTCTGCTGCATCATACAGCCACAAAGGGCAATTATTAAATCAGGCTTGTCCTTCTTAAGCTTTTTTACGGCACCGACGTTACCGAAAACTCTGTCCTCGGCGTGCTCACGGATAGCGCAGGTGTTGTAAAGGATAAAATCTGCTTGGTTTATATCCTCACAAAGCTCATAGCCCATTTCAACAAGCATACCCTTAATATGCTCACTGTCTGCAACGTTGCCCTGGCAACCATAGGTATGAACAAACGCCTTTGGTGAGGAATCAGGATAGGCAACGCTAAGAATTGCGTGAGCCTTTTCCATATATTCTCTTTGAAGCTGTAGCTCCTCGCTACCTACAAAAACATTTCTTTGCAAAACTAACACCTATTTAAGAGCTTCTGTAAGGAAGCCGAGAATATCGTTGTAAACCTTTTCCTTGCAATCCTCGTTGAGAATTTCATGTCTGCAGCAAGGATAAACAATTACGAGTGGGTCGTGACCTGCTTCAACCAATGAGTCTGCACAAGCAATAGGACCCTTACCATTCATACCAACAGGGTCTAATGCGCCACCGATAATCATAATCGGTAAATTAAACGGAATAGTTGTTGGCCACATTTTATCGCACGCAAGAATAGCAATGGATGCAAGGTCTCTTATACCTGCAAGAGAAAGCTCCTGACCACACATTGGGTCTGCTATGTAGTTCTGCACGTTTTCTCTGTTAATGCTGAGCCAGTCAAGATCAGAGCTTCTGTCACTTATCTGAAGGGAGGAAACCTTATTAAGCATTGATGCCATTGTGTGATTAACCGTTCTTGGACCAAGCTTTGCTGTAAGCTTATCGAGAATATCGATAAAGAAATTAAGGTCAAACGGAACCTGTGCAGTACCACACAAAATCAAACCTGCCAACTCTGTACCGAAGGTGCTTGCATACACACGTGCACAAAGTGAACCCATACTATGACCAAATAAGAAGTATGGTAAATCAGGGTATCTTCTATGCATTATTGTGTAGAGAATGTGCATATCATCCACAAATCTGCGATAGCCATCTTTTTCGGCAGTAAAGCCGAGCTCGTCTTCATCATTTACAGATTTACCGTGACCGATATGGTCATTACCACAAACTACAAAGCCCTTTGATGCAAGGAACACAGCAAAATCCTCGTATCTGCCGATGTGCTCACAAACGCCGTGAGAAATCTGAAGAACAGCAACAGCTTCAACCTCATCATCGTACCATATCATAGTTCGGATTTTATTGATTCCGGTTGATGAATTAAAGTATGCAATTTTCTTGACAATAGCCATAAAATTACCTCCATTTCAAGGTGCGAAACGACAAAACGAAACAATCACCCATAATTACATTCATAATAACACAACAGACCTCTATTTTCAAGACAAAAACACATAAATATTTATATTAAATTTAATATTAATTGGTGTCTGCTAACAGTAATTTGAAATGATAAAAAATAAAGTTATTGAATATTTACTTATGTTGTGATAATATAGACGAAAGTACTTATTTCCGTACCAAATGGAGGAAGAAATATGGAGAACGAATTCAATACAAATTCAAAGGCTATTATAATCGGCTTAACCGACACAGACGAGCAGATTCCGGCCGCTTCAGGCAGAATATCAACACAGCCAGGCACAGCGCTTGAAATCCTTGACAAATCCAAGGATCCGGAAAAGAATGCAAATCTTATTTCCAAGGTAACACGCTCCGGTCACACGTCTACAATTGAGCACACTGTTTTCAACCTTGCATTTCAGAACGTTTCCGTTCTTGTTGAGCAATTTGTTATAGAATTCCGTCTTGCATTATTTACAGTAAAATCAAGACGTTACGTTGATTTTGCAAAGCTCGGCTACTACGTACCACGCTTTGAATCAAAGGCAATTCAGGATAAATATCTTGAACATATGAATTACCTCTACAAAGAATATGAAGCATTTATTGAAGCCGGTATCCCAAAAGAGGATGCTCGTTTCCTCCTTCCCTATTCACTATACAGCAATTTCTATTGCACACTTAATGCTCGTGAGTTAGTTAATATGCTCTATGCTATGATTTACGGCAGAGGCAGTAAATTCACAGAAATCAAATTACTTGGTGAAAGCTTACTTGAACAAGCAAGAAAGCTAACACCCGGTATATTCACAGATTTTGAAAACAGACGTCCAAGCAAGCAGGATACCCCTGGCTTTGATTACAAAATCAATCGTGAATTAGTAGCACAGCAAAGTCCTGTTGAATTACTTAGCTTTACCCCTGATGCAGCAAAGGTTATTGCAAGATTTGCTCTTATTGAAAACACAAATCTCCCTACAGCACAAATTGAAGAAATAATAGCTGATGAAGCTGAATGCTCAAAAATCATTAAAGCTGTTATATCCTCAAAAAGACAAAGGGCTTTGGAGTCAGCTACCTTCACCTTCAGAATCAACAACGTATCACTCTCCTGCCTTACACACTTTGCACGTCACAGAATGCAATCCATCGGTATTCCTTCCCTTACTTTAACAGACAGAAGCAGACATATTTTACCAAACACTATTGCAGAAAAAACAGAGCTTAAGGAAAGATATTGTGAGGCGTTTGCAAAAACTTCAAGGCTTTACGATGAATTCAGAGCTTCAGGCGTAAGCGAGGAGCTTTGTGCATACATTCAATTAAGTGGTAATACTGTAGATATTGTTACAACAATAAACGGCAGAGAGCTTCTCTTATTTATGAAATTACGCTCCTGCACAAGAGCACAATGGGAAATACAGGAATTTGCTGTTGAAATGCTCAAAAAATTAAGAGAAGTAGATAAAACAGTTTTCGGCTTCTATGGTCCGAGCTGCTTTGTTGATAAGTGCACAGAGGGTCCTATGACCTGTGGCAGAGCATTGGAAATGAAGGATTTTTTCGGTAAGTTATAATATTTATGCAAAACAGCGACAGAGCAAACACTCTGTCGCTGTTTAATATTTATATATTGTTGAATTTACTCAAGAACAAATTTAGTATTTACACCTGTAACAGCCCTTGCTATAAGAGAAACGTCAAGGGCATCAACATAGCCGTCAATATTTATATCACAAGCCCTTTCGTTTATTGTTCCCGCAGAATTATCCTCTAAAAGCGCTACGTTAACTGCAGCCGAATAATCCTGTGAATTGAACTGGTCATCCGAATTGCAGTCGCCAAGGATAACAATTGTCCATTCCTCATCATTACCTGAACTTCCGCTTGGTGCAGTAAAAGACGTATTATTACTGAAATCAGTTACATCCACGTGTAAACCATTGTAGTAAACCCCACTTTTACCTGCATCGAAAAACGATAGATAAAGTGTATTATTATCAAAATCACTTACTGAATTATAGGTAGCACCAAAGCCTGTGTTATGATTTTGATTACGATTGTAGGCTGTGGCAGCATAATCCAACAAAGGAAGTGGCATAGGTATATTTGCATCATTTATATGCTGCGAACTGAACTTTTTGCCACCGAAAAAATCATTTGTAGACTGTGAACCAACGAGGAAGAAATCGTAATACGTACGTGATTCTTGGTCATCCCAGGTGCAGTCTATAAAATACCATTTACCATCATCCATCTGCACAGCATTCCACATATGGCCACCACCGTCAGCTGTACCTGAAATGCAAACACAAGGAATATTATAATAATCACACAAAAGCTTAATGGCATCTGAGTAGCCTTGACAAAC
>JAZSJL010000207.1:0-1622 GCA_045534355.1 Acutalibacteraceae bacterium | reverse complement strand
TAAACACCTCAAACTCCGGGTCTAATTCTGTTTCCAGCCAAGGCAGGTCATATCTACCCTTGCCTATTCGCTCGGTTGCACCCTGCAAGCAAACCTCTGTTGGTAAGTCAAAAAGGAAAACGGTATCGCATTCACGAAGGCGAATTTCAATTGTTCGCCCATAGTTCCCATCTATTATCCACCCGGGAGTAGAGAATATTTCAACTATTCGCTTGTCAAATTCTTCTCTCGGTATATGGGTTTTATCGGGCTTGTGCCATATAGCATCAAGGTAAAAAAGAGGTAACTCTGTGCATTTCTGCAATTTTTCTGCAAAGGTGGTTTTACCACTACCGGGGCAACCAATTACAATTACTTTTTTCATAAATTTATTCCATTACTATTTTTCAGGCAAATCGTTTTTGAACATTACCTTCAACTATACTTACTTAGCTTTAAATATTCTTGTGTTGTCATTTTACAACCACCAGGTTATTATACACCAATCTCTTTAATTTTGCACTATATATATTTATTTTTGTTTCATTTAATGCTACAATTACTTAAGAATACTTTTACGGAGGTAGCTATGAAGCTTATTCACCTTTCAGACCTGCATATAGGAAAAAGAGTTAATGATTTTTCTATGCTGGAGGATCAGAGATATATTCTAAAAAGAATACTTGAAATCATTGATAATGAAAAGCCCCAGGGTGTTATTATTGCAGGTGACGTTTACGATAAAGCTGTACCCTCTGCAGAGGCTGTACAGCTATTCGATGATTTTCTCGTAAGGCTCTCACGAAGAAGTCTTCAGGTTTTTGTTATAAGTGGTAACCACGATTCAGCTGAAAGAATCGCCTTCGGTAACAGACTTATGGATATAAGTGGAATACATATGAGCCCTGTTTACAACGGTACCGTAACACCCCATTATCTTGAGGATGACTTCGGCAGGGTTAATATTTTTATGCTTCCGTTTATAAAGCCTGCTAACGTACGTCCGTTTTTTGAGGATGAGGAAATTCACAGCTACACCGACGCTGTAAAATGCGCTTTAAGTAATATAGCTATTGATAAGTCGCAAAGAAATATACTTATCACTCATCAATTTGTTACAGGTGCCTCACGCTCTGAGTCAGAGGAGGTTTCTGTAGGTGGCTCCGACAATGTGGATGCTTATGCTTTTGATGCATTTGATTACGTTGCATTAGGTCACATACACAGGCCACAAAGCTGTTTGAGAGAAGCTGTGCGCTACTGTGGTACACCACTTAAATACTCCTTCTCTGAGGCCGACCACCAAAAGAGCGTAACTGTTGTTGAGCTTTACGAAAAAGGCAATATTGATATTCGTACAGTCCGGCTTATTCCCAAAAGAGATATGCGAGAAATTAAGGGTACTTATGACCAGGTTACTCAAAAGGACTTCTACGAGGGAACAAGCACAGAGGATTACCTTCACGTAACACTCACCGACGAGGAGGATATACCCGATGCTATGGGCAAGCTTCGTATAATTTACCCAAACATAATGAAGCTTGACTACGACAACACCCGTACACGCTCCACAGGCGAAATCGGTGCTGCCGAAAACGTACAGAGGAAATCTCCCTTTGAGCTTTTCTCCGAGTTTTATGAAA
>JAZSJL010000124.1:0-2967 GCA_045534355.1 Acutalibacteraceae bacterium | reverse complement strand
ATTCATAAGAGTAAGGGTCTTGAATTCCCTTACGTTATTGTTGCAGACTGCTCAAAGGAATTTAATACAGAGGATGTTAAAAAGCCTTTGAAAATTTCTCGTCATACAGGTATAGGCTTGAAAATACGAGATGATGAAAGCTTCACCACCTATAACACCTTGTGCTCCGTTGCTACGGAAAAGGAGATTTTATACAGCAATGCCTCCGAGGAGCTTCGTGTGCTATACGTTGCAGTAACACGTGCCAAGGAGCACATTACCTTTGTGTGTAGCTTCAGGAGCAGAGATGGCTTAAAAAAGAAGCTCAGGCTGAATAACGAGCTGAGCATAGATTCCCGAGGCAAACTGCTTCCGTTTACTACATTTAAAGCAAAGTCAATGTCAGAGTGGCTTCTGACCTGCTTTACTACGCATATGGATTGTGATATTCTTCGTGATATTGCAGAGCTGCAGGGAAATAATGCTTCGTATTCCGACTACAGAATGGATGTAAGCCCGGAGGTTGATTACGGTACTGAAGAACCGAGAGAGGATGATACAGCTGCACAGGTGGATTATTCACTTTTAGAGCTTCTCAATGAAAGAACGGGATTTAGCTACAAGTTTGATTGTAGTGGAATTCTCGCAAAAACAACTGCATCCTCAACCGAGCGTCACACAGAGCAAAGGCGTAATTTTGCAAGTAAAAAGCCAAAATTCTTAGGTGGCACCTTCTCTGGTGCCGAAAGAGGTACTGCAATCCACAAGTTCTTTGAGCTGTGCGATTTCGAGGGTGCATCAAAAGATTTAGAGAACGAAAAAGCACGTCTTTTAAATGCAGGTGAAATGACCGAGGATGAGCTTTCTACAGTAGAACAAGTATCTGTAAATGCATTCTTTGCTTCTCCTGTTGGACAGCGTCTGCTGGGCGCATCAACCGTTCTGCGAGAGTATGAATTTTCCTTTCTGAAAAAAGCCGGAGAGCTGTATTCGGATATTCCTCAAGAGGTTGCAGATGAGGAAATTATTGTAAGAGGTAAGCTTGACTGTGCGTTTATTGAGGGTAACGTCGCAATACTCATAGACTACAAGAGCGACAACATCGCAGACCCCGATATGTATAAAGAGATTTATAAGCCACAGCTTGAAATTTATGCCGAAGGCTTGCAAGAATGCACAGGCTACACAGTAAAGGAACGCTATATATATTCCTTTAAATTAAAGAAATTTATTGAAGTGTAGAGTACAAAATGTCAAAGTAAAAACGCTGTTTTCCAAATCGGAAAACAGCGTTTTTCTGTGATTGATTATTTTTTGAACTCAATAAAATAGTTGTTATTATCAAGTGGTCCACCTGTCATTAATTCAGGGGCGGCATTTTTAAGGTGGGTAAGCGTTCTTATAAGTCCACCATTTTTTATTTTTAGCTTTTTTACAAGTCTGTACGGAAAAGCGACTGCCTGGGTGAATACTGTGTAGTAGGCAGAGCCTTCCTCGTGCTTAATAAGTGAGCCATCGAGAATAGAGTGGAAGGTAGCATAAACAATATCCATAACCTTTGTGCTGCCAATTTCCTTTGCTGCCTTTTTATCGATTGCCTTGCCGAAGGAAATAAAGTTCATTATTCTTGCAGCCTTTTTAACCGTAAGCTTGTCAAGCCACTTTAAAACAGGTCTTGCAATAATCCAAATTTTATTAGCCTTTTCCTCGTTTATGCCAAGGCAGGCAACAAGGGCGGAAAAATCTCTTTTCTCGTTTTTAACAGCAGCCTCAATAACCTTTGTAAAGAGCTTTGTTGCGTGTGCTTTGAGAAAATCGTTTGTGTAGGTTTCACCCTTATATTCAAATTCAGCGAGGTGCTCTGTTTTAACGTCAAGTCCGTTTTCATATGCATCTACGTACACAATAGGAGCAGGGTAGCCACTTATGGAAGCCACGTTCATTTCATAAAACGGGTTTCCGTTTTCAGACTCAATTCTTCTTATGTGTTGCATATGCGAGTGGCCTGTAAACATCATATGGAAGCCGATATCTGCAAAGCGCTTGCATAAAATCTCTCTGTATTCAACAGAGCCTCTGCCGTTGATAACCCTGTCAAATTCCGTTAAGTGCAGGTGGTGGTGCTCCATACCGAAAACTATATCGCCACGTTCCTTTGCAAGCCTTGTTTGTTGTGTAATCCAAGCAAAGTGCTCCTCTGAATAGCCAAAGCCACTTTCACCATTCTGGTCGTCATCAAGGCAGAAAACAGTAACACCCTCACAAGGTCTTACCACATATGAAACCTTATCCTGGTGAGTATGGAATTCGGAGATTGCCTCGTCGCCGCCAAAGTCCTTGTAAAAGGGGAACAACCGGTCAGGACCAAGAGTTTCAACGTCGTGGTATGTATGCTCACCCTCGTATCTTCTTGGATTACCGTCACAGCACCAGTCGTGTGTTGCCGTAATTACGTATACAGGCTTGTGCTTCTTAAATTCATAGAGAAGCTCCCTCATTTCCTCGTGTGAGCAAAGCTCGCCGTCGTTTGAAAGGTCACCTGCAATCATTAAAAATTCTGCATCAGAATTTTTAACAGCCTCCAATGCCGCAATAACGGTACCTCTTGACTGTGCAAGCATTTTCTGGTCGGAGCCTGCCCGTCTTTCGTATGCTTCACCGGTAACGCCTAATTTTTCTGAATAGTAGTGTGGGTCTGCAATAACTGCAAACGTAGTTAGCTTTTTCATACGCTTATCCTCAACTCAGAATTCAAGTCCTTCAGGCTTAGGACCCCATAAAATTCTTATGGTTGAGCCGTAGCGCTTGTATCTTATTGGGTTGAGAAGATCTGTGTTCTGTTGTTTTTTGAGCGATTGAAGGAAGGCAGTTGCCATTTCGTTATCTGTAAATTTAAGTGTCATATCCATTGTGATTGTGAATGGAATACCTATATGGAATACCTTGAAGCCTGTAAGCCACCAGTGCTTTTCAGGCCCTCTTGAGAAT
>JAZSJL010000097.1:0-5686 GCA_045534355.1 Acutalibacteraceae bacterium | reverse complement strand
GTTCGGTAACGGCTTTATTTCCCGTATTCCTATAGTAGAGGTAAAAACAATACCCATTCCTGACCCTGTGGAGAAAACAGGCAATCAGCTTTACGAAACACGCTGTATACTAAAAGCAAAGCTTCAGAACGGCTTTACCGTGCTTTGCACACACTTCGGTCTTAATGAGGATGAACATATCAACGCTGTTAAAACAGTTTTAGAAAACCTTGAAGATGAAAAATGTATTCTTATGGGTGACTTCAACGTGCGCCCTGAAAATCAGGTTTTGAGGCCGATAAGGGAGCGTATGAGAGATACTGCAGATGTGTTTGCCGAGGAGCTTGTCAGCTTCCCATCGGACAAGCCAAACAGAAAAATAGACTATATATTTGTTTCAAAGGACGTAAACGTGCTTGAAGCTGATATTCCTGCCATTGTTGCAGCAGACCACCGACCACACACAGCAACAGTAGAATAATAAAAGTTTTAAGAGGTAAAAAATGTATATAACTAACGATATAAAATATGTGGGTGTAAATGACCACGCAATAGATTTGTTTGAAGGACAGTATGATGTTCCAAACGGTATGGCATATAATTCATATGTTATTATGGATGAGAAAATAGCAGTAATGGATTCTGTAGACGTTGCTTTTGCAGATGAGTGGATAAATAATATTAACGCTGTGCTTGGCGACAGACAGCCTGATTACCTTGTAGTTCAGCACATGGAGCCTGACCACTCTGCAAATATTGTAACCTTTACTGAAGCCTTTCCTGAGGCAAAAATTGTTTCATCCTCAAAGGCTTTTGCTATGATGAAGCAGTTTTTTAATAATGATTTTCTTGATAAGCAGATAATTGTAGGTGAGGGCGATACACTTTCACTTGGTAAGCATAACCTTACCTTTGTAACAGCACCAATGGTGCATTGGCCTGAGGTTATAGTAACCTACGATAGCTGTGATAAGGTTCTTTTCTCTGCCGACGGATTCGGTAAATTCGGTGCATTAGACGTAGAGGAGGATTGGGCTTGCGAGGCAAGGCGATACTATTTCGGTATAGTTGGTAAGTATGGCGCACAGACGTCTGCGCTTCTCAAAAAAGCAGCAGCGCTCGATGTTGAAATCATTTGCCCACTTCACGGCCCTGTGCTCAAGGAGGATTTGGGCTACTACCTTAATCTCTACAGTAAATGGTCTGCCTACGAGCCGGAAGAGGAGGGTGTAGTAATTGCATACACCTCTGTCTATGGCAACACTAAAAAGGCTGTTGAAAAGCTTGCAGAAGCAATTAAAGCAAAAGGAGTTAAGGTTACAGTAAACGACCTTGCTCGTTGCGATATGTCAGAGGCAGTAGAGGATGCCTTCCGTTACGATAGGCTCATACTTGCCACAACAACCTATAATTCAGATGTTTTTCCGTTTATGAAGGAGTTTATAAATCACCTTACCGAAAGAGGCTACAAGAATCGTAAAATCGGTTTTATTGAAAACGGTAGCTGGGCACCCGTTGCCACAAAGGTAATGCTCAAAATGCTTGAGGGCAGTAAAAACCTCACATATTGCGAGAATACAGTAAAAATTCTTTCTGCATTGAACGAAGAAAGCGAAGCACAGCTTAACGCCCTTGCAGAAGAAATTAGCGAATAAGTTAATATGTTAATATGCTAAACAAAAAGCCTTGGGATTAATTTCTCAAGGCTTTTATAGTTGGTGGATTAGTTGTATTCTGTAACTATATATCGTTTAATATTCTTAAAAAGAATTCGTTTACAGTTTGTTAACATTTTGAGGATAACAATGCAACAATGTTGTGTTAGTATATAATCAACAACATAAAGGGGAGTAACACACGGTGAAAAAATTTATTGCATTTATTGTTTCTTTAACTATTGCAATTTCACAATTATCTATAATAAGTGTTGCAATTGATAATGGTACAAACAATGTTAGCTTAAATGATTTTACATCAGACTTTGTTCACATGGTTAATGAAGAGGCTTCAGCCTTTCAGCTTGAAGGCAATGCTAAGCTTTACGGTGCAAGTGCATCAGACGGTGAGCAAAATGAAGCTACATCAGAGGAGTCTGCCTGCACCAACAGATTGATTGTCAAATCAGGTCGTGTACTTGATGAAAGAGATTCTGTAGGTTATGTTTACGGCTATAATGATTTACATATTTTACAGTTTTCATCAAAACAGGCTATGTTATCTGCAAAGGAGTATTATTCAAGTCTCCCTTATGTTGAATATGCAGAGGAAGATTATATTTTAAAAGAAGCAGTTACAGATGATGGACTTGTATTTGAAAGCACAGCAGACTATCCTACAGCAGTTCAATCTAATTTATTTGGTTATACAACAGCTAAAAAGAACTCAACCGGTGACAGTGCTGTGAATATTGCTGTTATCGATTCTGGTGTGCAAACCGATCACGAGTTTCTTGTAGGTAGGGTAGTGGATAGTGGCTTTAACAGCGTATCAGATAATGGTACGGCGTACGATGACCGAGGCCACGGCACACATGTTGCAGGAATTATCGTTGCAAATACATTAAGTAACGTAAAGGTTCATGCTTACAAAGCACTTAATGCATCCGGTTCAGGAACCTCTGCTCAAATTGTTCTTGCTATTGATGCAGCTATAGAAGATGGTGTTGATATTATAAACCTAAGCATGTCTATGAAAGGTACAAGCACCACACTTAAAGAGGCCGTGCTTAGGGCATATAATGCCGGTATATGCGTAATTGTTGCCGCAGGTAATGCAGGTGTTGATTTGTCAGGCTCCCCATATTCTCCCGGTTGCTTTGAGGAAGCAATATCTGTAATGTCCTGTTCAAACTCTCGTAGAATACTCAGCACATCAAATTACGGAACCCCATGTGATTTTGCAGCTCCCGGTGAAAATATTCTTAGTACATATATAGGTAATACATATAAGATGTCAACAGGTACGTCTATGGCAGCTCCGTTTATTTGTGCTGCTGCATCATATGTGCTTGGGAAACATCCGTCATATACCCCCGATGAGGTTTGTCTTGCTCTTTCTGAAAAAACGGAGTGGTGCTATGGTTCACCTACCGGTAAATGCGTTTATCCAAACACAAAAACTACTGTTGCAGGAACAACTGCTACACCCGAATTTGAGCTTGAGTCCTGTTCATTTTTAGGTAAAATGAAGGTTTCTTTATCTTGCTCAACTCCAAATTCAGAAATTTTTTATACCATTACAGGTGATACTACATACAAAAGCTATTCAGAACCGTTTTATATTGATGAAACAACATCCTTTAGTACCTTTGCAGTTTCCGAAGGAATGTATAACAGTGCAACTAAATCAGTAACGTATACTTTAATGGAAGGTAATGTTACCGATTTTACCGTTGATGAAAATAATGCTCTGGTAGAGTACAACGGAACTAACACGGCTGTTAGTGTGCCCTCTTATGTTGATGGTAGGCGTGTGGCAAGTCTTTCAGCATCAGCTTTTTCAGGTAATACAAGGATAATTTCTGTTTCGTTTGAAAAATCATTAACTACTATTACCGAAGGCGCATTTGTGGACTGTACTGCTTTAAGTACAATTTATGCACCCGGTGTAACTACTATTGAAAAGGATGCTTTCAATTCTTGTAAAGCTCTTAGTACAGTTGCTTGTAGCTCTTTAGAGAATGTGGGCGAAAACGCCTTTTACGGCTGTACTGCACTTTTCTCGGTTACAGATGATAAAATTGTGAATGTTGATGATGGTGCATTTGCAAATACGGTAAACCTTACCTCATTTTCATCTACTGTTATTAATAAAATCGGTAACAGAGCTTTTGAAGGCTCGGGTGTGGCTGAGCTTGGTATTGCAAATGCCGCCGAAATAGGTGATTATGCATTCAAAAACTGCAGTGCTCTTACACAAATTTGCATATCGAATGCAACCTCTGTAGGTAAGGGTGCATTTAGTGGCTGTGCAAGCGCAACTACGGCTGTTTTGCCACTTTTAGTTGCAATTCCCGAAGAGTGTTTTAGTGGATGTAGCAAATTATCAATAGTTTCCGCAGGCGTTGTGGAAACAGTTAATTCATACGCCTTTAAGGATTGCTCTGCGCTTAAAGACCTTGGTGGCTTTACTGTTCTTAAGAAGGTATGCTCTTATGCCTTCGATGGGGCAGGCTTAACCAAAGTCAGCAGTAATGTTATTGATATAGTAGAAGAATATGCTTTTAATAATTGCAAAAAATTAACCTCTTTTTCGCTTTCGAAAATAGAAAGCTTTGACTTGAATGTCCTTACGGGTGCTTCGGCATTACAATCTATTTCGCTTGTAGGTACTACCGATATAATTTTCCCTGAAGAAGGTATTGCTACTATTTGCCCTGCACTTAAAAGCTTTCAGGGAAGCGATATGACAGCCATACCCGACAATGCTTTCAAGGATTGTACAGCTCTTTCAGGTGTAACCTGTACCCGTGTTAAAACCTTAGGTAAAAATGCATTTAATAACACAGCATTAACAGAATTGAATTTCCCTGAGCTTACCCAAGTCAGCGAAGGTAGCTTTGCAAATATACCTACTCTTAAAAGTGTTACCTTGACCGGTGTTAAAGAGATTTATGCAGATACTTTCATAAATTGTAATGCAGTTACATCGGTGAATTTGAACGGTAATACAAAAATACCGGAGGGTATATCCTTTAATGCTTGCTTCCCCGAGCTTAAAAGCTTTAAATCCAGCTACGCAGAAGTGATTCCTGCATATGCCTTTAGTGGTTGTGAACATCTCAGCAGTATTACCATAAATAATGTGCACACTATAGGTGAAGAGGCGTTCAAAGATTGTGCCCTTTCTGACGTAATTATTTATGCAAGCTCAATCGGTAAAAATGCTTTTGACGGTAACCCTCTGAAAATAATTGATTTTTATAATCTCGAAACATATGAACACGATGTTTTCGGCTCATCAAAAGCTACGGTTGAAGAAATATATATGGATGATATGACAGACCTTGGAAATATCAGTTTTTCCGATTTTGACAAACTTTCGGTTATCGAGTTGGATGTTATAGATGTTATTCCGTCTGAATGCTTTAAAAACGTAACCACACTTACAAGTGTTTTTGCTCCTGATGCAACAGAAATTGAAAGCAAAGCATTTTATAATTGTACCTCACTTCAAAGCGTTGTTTTTGATAATTTAAGAACAATTGGTGAGAGCGCATTTTATAACTGCAAAGCCATTACAAGCTTTGAGTCAGATTCTATTGAAGAAATTGACTTAGGTATTTTTAAGGGATGTACAAATCTCACCAATATCTCCCTTGATTCTCTTGTTTCAGTTTCTGATAGCGATATTGTAGGAGCTTTTAGTGGTCTGGAATCCTTGCAGCAGTTCAGTGCCGACAGTCTAACATCCGTGCCTGCATATGCTTTTGACGGATGCGAAAGCCTTACAACTGTATCCTTTGCAAGTGCAACCCAAATCGGTCGTTTTGCATTCAGAAATACATCTTTAGCGAAATATACCTTCGGTAAAGTTACAACAATAGGCGATTATGCTTTTGAAAATACTGCAATAACGGAAGTCTCCTTCTCTTTTGCAACATATATGGGTTACGGTGTGTTTAGTGGTTGTACTGCACTTACAAAGGCAAATCTTCCGCTTATGACAGTGGTTCCCGATTACGCCTTTAAGGGCGATAGCCTTCTTG
>JAZSJL010000084.1:0-6922 GCA_045534355.1 Acutalibacteraceae bacterium | reverse complement strand
AGGTAAAACCGGTGCAGGTAAAACAACAATTTCAAACCTTATTGCACAGCTTTATGACCCTAAATCAGGTGTTATAAAAATAGACGGCGTGGATGTAAAAGAAATCCGGTCAAAGCAATTAAGAAAAAACATTGGTATAGTTTCTCAGGATATTTTCCTCTTTATGGGTACTATTGCAGATAACATACGCTATGCAAAGCCCGATGCTACACTTGATGAGGTTATTGCCGCAGCAAAAATTGCATCAGCGCACAGCTTCATCACAAAGCTTCCCGACGGCTACGAAACAAGGGTAGGCTCAGGTGGTCAGGATTTATCCGGTGGTGAAAGGCAACGAATTTCAATTGCAAGAACAATCATTCAGAATCCGAAAATCCTTATTCTTGACGAAGCAACGGCAGCAATGGATACAGAAACAGAGCGCAATATTCAAAACGCCATTACACAGATTAAGGCAGGGCGCACAACAATCGCTATCGCTCACCGTCTTTCCACGTTGCGAGATGCAGACAAGCTTGCAGTTATAGACGATGGCAAGTGTATAGAATTCGGCACGTATGAGGAGCTTATGGAAAAGAAGGGTGCTTACTATAATTTATACACCCTGCAGGAGCAAGCCCTTAAGTTCATAGGCATTGGAGAAAACAATGAAAGCCAGGAGAATGAAAACAATGAATGATACAAGTAATCTCACTTTAGATTTTTTAGAACCTGAAAAATGCTCCTTCAGCTTTAACAGCAACAGCTTTCTCATTATGACATATAGTGGGGAAGAAAAAGGAAGAATCAAGCTTGTAAGAGCATACCCATACTCCCTTACTACAGAATACATTTGTGTTTTGGATTCAAATGATACTGAAATCGGAATCATAAGAAGCCTTTCTGATTTAGATAAGCAGTCGGAGGAATGCTGTGTTCAGGAATTAGAGCGTCGCTACTACTGTCCGACAATCACAGAGGTAAAGAAAATCAAGGAGCGTATGGGTCACTTCTACTTTGAAACAATAATTGACGGCAAACTCAAAAAATTCACTGTAAAGGACATCACAAGAAGTATTCGTTACTCCTCTGAAAACACACTTTTGATTTTCGATATGGAGGGAAACAGATACGTTATCCCCGGCTTTGATGCAATAGAAGAAAAAAGCAAACGATTATTGGAGCCATATTTGTATTGATTATGAAAAAAATTACTGCACATTTTGATATTTCACCTCAGGGCGATTACTGTGATGGCGTTCTCTTTTTAGAAAACAATATCATAACAGTAAAGCTTGCAGGTGAAGAAAAACAATTTCATATAAGAGATATAAAGGAAGCTGTACAGCATACAGATATAGGCTGTGGCAAGCTTGAGCTTTGCCCTAAGGGTGGTAATGCAGATGGCAGAGATAATCTTACCGTTTGCCGATTTTCTATGAACCATGTAGTAGAAATCGGTGAGTTCTGCAAGGTTATAAACCACCTTATTGAAACAGGTGAACTTCTTGAAATGAGCTCGGAGGAGCTCCCCATTTGTCCTAAATGCCACAGGCACTACTTCAGTGGTATGAACGTGTGTATGTTCTGTGTAAAAAAATCCTACGTTTTTTCAAGAGCATTTAAGTACTTCAAGCCATATACAAAGCCCCTTATTGTAACTGCACTTTTAATGGCTTTTGCTAATATCATCACAGCAGTTATGCCACTATTCAATTCTATTCTTATAGACGATTACCTTATACCTTCAAAGGACTCAACGCCCTTTTTCGACTCTCGTGTTGCGGGTATTGCCTCTATTGCAGGCATTATGGTGACTCTATACATTCTCTCAAAGGTTATTGTTATATTCAGCAATCGTATATCAAACAGAATAGGCTCCTGCTTTTCGAGAGACCTGCGAGAAATACTCTATGCCAAAATACAGGAGCTTTCTCTTACCACAATGGCAAGGCAATCGGCAGGTACGCTTATACACAGGGTAACCTCCGATACTGAGCGTGTTAAGGAATTCTTTAATAACCAGGGTAAATATTTAATTGAACAAGTCATTGTATTTACCGTTATACTTATAATTCTTTTCCTCACAAGTCCCCTACTCACGTTAGTTGTGCTTGCGCCTATTCCTATTGCTGTGCTTATGATGAGAAAGTTCAACCACTCCACTCACGTAAGGTACCACAAGCAATGGAGAATTAACTCAAAGGCAACCTCCGTGCTGCACGATATTATAAAGGGTATACGTGTTGTCAAAGCCTTCGGCAACGAGGAAGCAGAAATCAAAAAGTTTTCAGATGTATCCAAAAAGCTTGCAGATGTTTCAGCCTCCAACGAAAAGTATTGGGCTGTAACCTTTCCGTTAATAGGCAACTTTATCGTACTTGGTGAATTCCTGGTACTCATTATAGGTGGCAAAATGGTGCTTGACGGCAACCTTACCATAGGTGAGCTGACACGCTTCAACTTATACCTTGCATACCTCTACGCACCATTAAGGTGGATGTCCTTTTTCCCTCGCAGACTTGCAGACTGTGCTACAAGCCTTGTAAAAATTTTTGAAATTCTCGACGAGGACAACAGCTCCGAGACTCAAGAGGAATTGAAGGACTTTGACCCATCGGGTGATATTGAATTCCGGAACGTTACCTTCGGGTACAAATCCTACGAGCCTGTTCTCAAAAATGTTGGCTTTACAATAAAATCAGGTGAAATGGTGGGTCTTGTAGGCCACTCCGGTGCCGGTAAATCCACAGTAATAAATCTATGTATGCGCCTGTATGACCCTAATTTAGGCAAAATAACAATCGGTGGCACAGATATAAAGGATATACCTCAAAAACAGCTTCGTGATAATATAGGCGTTGTTTTCCAAGAGACGTACTTGTTTTCAGGCTCCATCTATGACAATATTGCCTATGCAAAGCCCGACGCCTCTCCCGAGGAAATTATTGCTGCTGCAAAGGCTGCAAATGCACACGAATTTATAACAAAGCTCCCTGACAGCTACAACACGGTAATCGGTGAAAACGGTCACTCTCTTTCAGGAGGCGAGCGTCAAAGAATCAGCATTGCAAGAGCAATTCTCAAAAACCCGAAAATATTGATTCTTGATGAAGCAACAAGCTCTTTAGACCCTGAAACAGAAATTAAAATTCAAGAGGCTCTTACCAGACTTATTGAGGGCAGAACAACTATTGCAATTGCCCACAGATTGGCAACTCTCAAAAATGCCGACAGGCTTATTGTTATTGAAAAAGGGCAGGTTGCAGAGCACGGCTCTCACGAGGAGCTTATAGCTCAAGGTGGCATTTACGCAAAGCTTGTTTCAGCACAAAGAGAAACCCACGCATTATCCAATAAATAACCTACAGTTTTTAAATGCGATAGTCTTTTCTATCGCATTTTTATTTTTTTATTGTGTATAATATTCTTATGAAAAAAGCTTTATATAAAATCACCACTATGGTTTTTGCCATAGTTTTTCTTTTAAATATGAATATAGTGTGTGCACCGGGTGAAAGCAAAAGCCAATGCCCTACACCTTACCCCAAGAAGGAAAATGCAATAAGAATTATGAGCTACAATATTTTAGCAGACAGTATGGGCTTTGATGGTTTAAACGCCCAAATGAGAGAAACTCTTTTCAAGGACACCATAACTTCAACCTCACCCGATGTTTTGTGTCTGCAGGAGGTAAGCAATAACTGGTATCTTACATTAAAAAAAGTCAATAGAAGCTTGAAATTTACTGCAACAATAAGAAACAGGCTCTCAATGTGTATGACGCCTATTCTGTACAACACCGAAAAACTCGCTTTGCTCAATAGTGGAATAGAAAGCTACTCCTGTTCCTTTGATTCAAGGCTAAGGTGCATAAGCTGGGGATATTTTTTGCAGAAAAGCACAAATGAAAAATTTGTTGTTATGAATACTCACCTGAGCCTGTACGATAAAAAGCAATATCTCCCCCTACTACAAGCAAAAGAGCTTTTAGACTTTATAAATAAAATCAAAGAAAAATACAACTGCCCTGTTTTTGTTGCAGGAGATTTCAACACAAAGCAACGTGGTGAGCTTTCAATTGACAGCGCAACCTATGAATATGTTTCCTTAAACCTTACAGACTCACGATTCTCGGCAAAATGTCTTGTTTCCTATAAAGAAAAAAGTGCATTTGCCCCAATAAACGACTATATATTTTTTACAGGCAATATAGTTGTAGAGAGCTACACCCTATTATCTCTGCCACAATTAAAAACAATCAGTGATCACTATCCAATTTTTGCAGACGTAATAGTATGACGCAATAGTATCTTGAAACTATTGAACTATAATGCTATAATTGACAATATAAAATTTAGATTTTCAGGTGTTATATGGAATTTTATGAAAACAAAGCAGAGCAGGAGCGTGCTGTTCTTGTTTCTGTAGATACAGGTGAATTTGACGTTGACTCCTCACTTGAGGAGCTTGCAGAGCTTGCCCGTACAGCTGGCGCTCAGGTTATTTGTCAAATGACACAAAAAAGAGAAGCTCCGGAGCCCGGCACGTACCTTGGTAAGGGTAAGCTTGAGGAATTATCTGAATACTGTGAAGCAGAGAAGCCTGACCTTATTATAATAGATGGTGAGCTTTCCCCTGCTCAGCAAAGAAATATTGAGAATTATACAGACACAAGGGTTATAGACAGAACTACTCTTATCCTTGATATTTTTGCCCAGAGAGCACTTTCCGGCGAGGGTAAATTGCAGGTTGAGCTTGCACAGCTTAAGTATGCTTTGCCTCGTTTAGGAGGCAAGGGCGCCTCTATGTCAAGGCTTGGTGGTGGTATTGGCACAAGAGGTCCCGGTGAAACAAAGCTTGAAACAGATAAGCGCCATATTCGCAGGCAGATTGCTGCCCTTACAGAGGATTTGAAGGAGCTTGATGAACGCCGTACTCGCCATAGAGAAAGACGTAAAAAGGATGGTATTATAACAGTTGCACTTGTTGGCTACACAAATGCAGGTAAATCTTCACTTATGAATGCCCTTACCAACGCAGGTGTACTTGCAGAAAACAAGCTTTTTGCAACACTTGACCCTACTGCAAGGGCTCTCACCCTCCCCGATGGCAGCACAGTACAGCTTATTGATACAGTTGGCTTTATAAGAAGGCTCCCCCACAAGCTTGTTGAAGCCTTTAAATCCACTCTTGATGAGGCCGTAGATGCAAACGTTATTCTCAACATTTGCGACGCTTCAAGTGACGAGTGTGCTGAGCATTACAGGGTTACAAACGAATTATTAGAGGAGCTTGGGTGCTCGGATAAACCTATAATAACCGTGCTTAATAAGTGCGACCTTGTAAACGATATACAATTCCCGTTGGTAGGCACCTGCGTAAGAGTGTCTGCAAAAACGGGAGCTGGACTTGATGAGCTTCTCAAAAAAATTAATGAGGCGCTCCCACCTACAAGAAAAAGAGTTAAAATCCTTCTTCCTTTTTCAATGGGTGGTGTTGCTGCAGAGCTTCGCAAAACAGGTGTTGTGCACAGCGAGGAATACACAGCAGACGGCTTACTCCTTGATATTACGGCAGAGATATTCATCCTCGAAAAATATCAGGAATATATACAGTAGCTGTTAGCAGATAGCCATTAGCAGTTAGCAAATAGAACAACGTAAAAAAACAGCAGATAGCTAAACGCTATCTGCTGTTTTTTATCTCACACTAAAAAGCAAATCACCGTATGATGGGTAGCACCAGTGCTCTGAGGAGCAAAGTGTTTCCATTTCATCAACTGAAGCTCTGAGAGAGTTCATAACAGGGATTATATTGTACTTGTAGAAGCAAGCTGCTGCATCGCTCTCTTCAATCTCTTTAACCTGCTTTGAAAGACTCTCAAGCTCCTTAACATCTGCAAAAGCCTTTGCAGAGAGCTTGGAAAGAGTTCTGACAAGCTCCTCCTCGTAGTTTACGTCTATGCAATCACAAACTGCTCTCTTTGCAAGAAGCGTATCTGCAAGCTCGTGAATATTTCTGCTCACACAGGGAAGGATATCCTTCTTTGCCATATCAATCATTGTAAGCACTTCAATGTTAAGGTACTTGCAATACTTCTCGTTTTTAATCTCGTAGTGGGCCTTGATTTCAGTTTCGCTGTAAACCTTGTGCTTCACGTAGAGAGAAACGTTCTTTTCGTGGAGCATATATGGAAGGCAGTCAGGTGTAGCAACAAGGTTGAGAAGCCCTCTCTTTTCTGCTTCCTCAACCCAGGCATCATCATAACCGTTGCCGTTGAAGATGATTCTCTTGTGGTTTTTAATAACCCTTTTAATAAGCTGATGAAGAGCATCCTCAAAATCAGGAGCACCTTCCAGCTCATCTGCAAACTGTGAAAGCACCTCTGCAACAGCAGTATTAAGTGTAGTGTTTGGACCTGCAACTGAAGCAGAGGAGCCAAGCATACGGAACTCAAATTTGTTACCTGTAAAAGCAAATGGTGACGTTCTGTTTCTGTCGGTAGTATCCTTAAAAAATCTTGGAAGAACGTGAACACCAACCTTAAGAAGCTCTTTTTCTTTATTATCTATATCCTCATCGTGCTCAATAGCTTCAAGTATAGACGTAAGCTCCTCACCAAGGAACATTGAAACAATCGCAGGTGGTGCTTCCTGTGCACCAAGACGATGATCGTTACCTGCAGATGCAATAGATATTCTGAGTAAATCCTGATAATCATCCACAGCCTTAATTACAGCACAAAGGAATAGAAGGAACTGTGCATTTTCTGCAGGAGTTTCACCCGGTTCAAGAAGATTTGCGCCTGTGCTTGTAGAAATAGACCAGTTATTGTGCTTACCACTACCGTTAACACCTGCGAAGGGCTTTTCGTGGAGAAGGCATACCATACCGTGCTCCTTAGCACACTTCTGCATAACCTCCATTGTAATCTGGTTGT
>JAZSJL010000151.1:0-4589 GCA_045534355.1 Acutalibacteraceae bacterium | reverse complement strand
GGTAGCTGGTATTATCATCCGGAGGACCGTTCTGTTGAGGGTATTCGCCTCACCCGTCAGCCAAGTCCTTGGATCAGCGACCACTCTGCATTTACCATGATGCCACAGATAGAAAAACCATTTGTGGATTTTGAAAATTGCTGGTCAGGCTTCGACCCGGAAAAGGCGATTTTACAGCCACACTACCTTAAGTGCTACCTAAAAAGACCATTTTGTGATTTTGAGCTTACGCCTACTGAATACGGTGCTTGTGTAAGGCTCAGCTTTAAATCTGACTTTGACAGATACCTTTCGGTTTTACCTGTTAAATACAACTGCGAATATGAATTCGACACGGAAAACAATCGTCTTTACTGCTGGACAGACGGCAACCGTGGCAGAAAAGGTCACGACAAGGGCACCCTTAAGGGTTACTACGTTTTCCAGTTTGAAGATGGTGACGTTGATGCTGACAAAATTCTTGTAGGCAGTAAGGACACCTGCGACACACAGCACAGCCTTACCACAAGTGGCGAGGGCACAGGTATACACATTGCCCTTAAGAAAAAAGAGGTTACATTTACAGTTGCTACCTCATTTATAAGCTATGAGCAGGCTTTGAGAAATCTTCAGCACGATTCAACCTATGGTAGCTTTGAGGAGCTCAAAGCAGAAAACGAGCGTATCTGGAATGAGTACCTCTCAAAGATTGAGATAGATGCAGATGGGGATACCTTAAAGACCTTCTACAGCTGTATGTATCGCACATTCCTCTACCCTCACAAGGCATATGAGCCCGATGAAAACGGAGAACCTATTCACTACTCCCCAAGTGCAGACAAGGTACTCCCGGGTGTGCGCTACACAGACAACGGCTTTTGGGATACATATCGCACAAACTACCCATTCTATGCTATTGTGGCAAAGGACATACTCCCCGAAATTATTGAAGGCTACATTCAGGACTACATTGACGGTGGCTGGCTCCCTCGCTGGACTGCAGGTGATGCACAAAACTGTATGCCAAGCACAGCTATTGATGCTGTTATTGCAGACGTTGCTACAAGAAACCTTATTTCAAAAGATTTACTTGAAATTGCATTTAAGGGTATGGAGCACCACGCTAACAAATCCTCTACCGTGCCTGCATATGGCAGAGAGGGCTGTGAGGAATACCTTGAGCTTGGCTACGTGCCATATGACAAATACTCTGAAAGCGTAAACCTTACGCTTGATGCAGCATATTTCGACGATTGCCTTGCTACTGTGGCAGACATTTTAGGCTACGCCGATAAGAGAGATATGTACCTTAAGAGATCAAAGAATTATGCCAATATTTTCGATAAAGAAACAGGCTTTATGAGACCAAAAGATTCAAAGGGTAACTTCAAGCCTGACTTTGACCCTATAAGATGGGGTGGCGACTACACAGAGGCTGCTGCCTGGCAGACAAGCATGGCTGTACAGCACGATATTAACGGGCTTGCAGAGCTTTATGGTGGCAAAGACGGACTTATAAAGAAGCTTGATGAATTGTTCGCAACACCTGCTAATTACAGAGTTGGTGGCTACAGCTACGAAATACACGAAATGACCGAAATGGCTGCTTGCGATTGGGGTCAATGCGCTATTTCTAACCAGCCAAGCTTCCACATTCCGTATATGTACACCTACCTTGGTGAGCCCGAAAAGGCAGAATACTGGCTCAAAAAGATTTGTGCTGAAGGCTTCTCCTGGAGAGATGACGGCTTCCCCGGTGACGAGGACAACGGCTCTATGGCTGCGTGGTATATCTTTAGCTGTCTTGGTATTTACCCGATAACCCCGGGCAAGCCTGTTTACACAAACAACAAGCCAATGGTTGAAAACATACGTATTCTCGGCAAGAAGGTTGACTTCACCAAATACGGAAATTTGATTTCATATGATGAAATAATGAAAGAAATTCAAGAATAAGAGGTAGATTATTATGCATAAAAAACTTGCTCCTACTCCACCAATGGGCTGGAACAGCTGGGACTGCTACGGTGCTGCTGTAAATGAGGAACAGCTCCTTGCAAACGCAGACTATATGGCAAAGCACCTTAAGGAATACGGCTGGGAATACGTTGTTTGCGATATTCAGTGGTCGGAGCCTACAGCAAACAGCTTTTACTACAACTATTTTACGCCACTATGTATGGATGAATACTCACGACTTATTCCGTCTGTAGAGCGTTTTCCATCCTCGGCAGGTGGCAAGGGCTTCAAGCCTATTGCTGACTACATACATTCCCTTGGACTTAAATTCGGTATTCATATTATGAGAGGTATTCCCAGACAGGCAGCACACCGAAACACAAAAATCAAGTGCGAAGGTGTTACTGCACGAGATATTGCAAATCCCACATCAATTTGCAAATGGAACCCTGATATGTATGGTCTTTATCCCGATAAAAAGGGGGCACAGGAGTATTACGATTCAATTTTTGAATTATACGCTTCCTGGGATGTGGACTACATCAAATGCGATGATATTGCAAACACAGAAATGTACCCCGATAACCCATATTCTGCAAGAGCAGAAATTGAAATGCTCCGAAAAGCTATTGATAAATGTGGCAGAGATATGGTACTGAGCCTCTCCCCCGGCCCTGCACCTGTTTGGGAGCACGAGCACCTTGCAGCACACGCAAATATGTGGCGTATGACAGGTGACTTCTGGGACGAGTGGAGCAAGCTACACGCTATGTTTGAGCGTTGCTACGCATGGCAGGAATACGTACAGCCCGGTGCATGGCCCGACTGCGATATGCTCCCTCTCGGCAGAATACAAATCACCGAAGAACTCCCCCAATACAGAAACCGTTACACACGTTTCACCCACGATGAGCAGATAACAATGATGACCCTGTGGGGTATTTTCCGTTCACCACTTATGATGGGTGGAGAAATGAGAGAAAACGATGAATTTACACTCTCACTCTTACAGAACAAAGAGCTTATTGATATGCTCAAAAACTCCCACGGAGCAAGACAATTCAAGCGTGAAGAGGTTGAGGGTAAGGGTGAAATAATATGGACCTCACACGGAGAGAATTGCAAGTTCGTTGCACTCTTTAACACCGATGACGAAGAAAGAGAAATCAGCTTTGATATAACAGATATTTCAATCGGTGGGCTTAAATACAGCGTGTGGGATATGTGGAAGCACGAGGAATACGCCGTAACAGATGCAAAATTCTCTGCAAAGGTTAATCCACACGGTGCAAGGCTGTTTAAAGTTACGGTAAAATAATTATATCTCCCACACAAAACAAAAAGCAACAATAACCTTCTTCGCTCGCCTTATTGTCACAAACAAAATATTTATATAGAATAAAATCATACTTTTGGAGAGGTGTTTCTCTTGAATATTAAATTAATCGGCGAACCGAAAATTGTTATGACCAATACAGAAAGTCACCACGCTTACTTTGCCTGGCCAACTGTTGCAAGGCTTCAAAACGGCAGAATCTGTGTTGGTGCTTCGGGTTACAGGGTGGAGCATATTTGTCCTTTTGGTAAAGGCGTTTTAGCCTTCAGCGATGATAACGGTGAAACCTATTCTAAGCCTGTACCTGTTTTTGATACTGTGCTTGACGACAGAGACGTTGGTCTTACTGTTTTTGGCGAAAGTGGTCTTATTGCCACCTCTTTTAACAATACCCTCCAATTTCAAAGAGAGAATATGCCACAGACACAGGAGTGCTTTGACTACATAAACTCTGTTTCTCCGGAGGATGAAGCAGAAGCACTTGGTATAAGCTTCAGAATAAGCAAGGACTGTGGTGAAACCTTTGGTAAAATTTATAAATCCCCTGTTTCCTCGCCACACGGACCTACTATGCTCAATGACGGCACTGTTTTGTGGGTGGGAAGAAGGCTTGGAATACACAACCACATTGAAGCACACGTAATAAACACACAAACCGGTGAAATGACCCTACGTGGTGAATTGGGTATATATAAATACGAGGATTTCAAGGACATTTATTTCTACGAGCCACACGCTATTCAGCTTGCAGACGGAAAAATTATTTGCCACCTGCGTGCAGAAAATGCAGAGGAAACCTTATTCACCCTTTACCAAACAGTTTCCTTTGACAATGGTGCAACCTGGAGCAAGCCACAGCAAATTGTAAGAGATGATAGTGGTGCACCCGGGCACCTGTTTATGCACTCCTCGGGAGTATTGATTTCAACCCTTTCACACAGAAATAAGCCTTACGGCATATGGGCAGTTTTCAGCTCAGACGGTGGCGAAAGCTGGAGTGATGAAAGTGTTTTATTCTATGGCAAGGACACCGATGATTTAGGCTACCCTTCAACAATTGAGCTCCCAAACGGAGATTTATTGACTGTATTTTACACAAGAGAAAATGACTACGTGCCGGCTGTTATAATGCAACAAAAGTGGTCTTTAGAGAAATAAGGAAACAGCCTTATTTTCTTTGGTGTGGGTGAAGATGTTTTGCACTTCAACTCTACCCGTGCAGTAAAGCTTAACCCGACAAATCCATTTGACGTAAGTAAAGCAGAGGTTATTGCACGAAAGCTTCGCTTTTACCAAAAGCTTAAAGACAACGGCG
>JAZSJL010000322.1:0-5778 GCA_045534355.1 Acutalibacteraceae bacterium | reverse complement strand
GAATACCTCGTTACGCTCAAGCTTTGTTATATCCTTAACTGAAACGTAGCCGTTTACGTACAATGCCATAAGTGAGGTGTAATAAATATAATCTTCAAGGCTGACAATGTTAGTAGTGCCAAAGAAACGAAGTATAAATGCAGTAAGTGAGTTCTCGTTACCTGAAAGAGCAACTATATGCATTATTACTGCCTCTTCCATTGGTGTGCCCTGTGGGATTTCAAGGTGCTTACCTGTAATAACGTAGCAAAAATCGTTTCTCATCATTGCGTACAAAGCACTTATCATAAGAACTCTTTCTGCATCTGCTTCATCTTCAGGAGTAACAACAATTCCTTGCTCACGGAGCCAATCAGCTTTTGTCTGATTTGAAGTGGTAGGCTCTGAAATAATAGTTAAAGCACCTAATTGGTCTAAAAGATATAGATAAGCAGCTCTTTGAGATTCTTTATCGAGAGTGTATATTTTCACATATTCATCAACTTGTTTTTTGAAGTGGGGAGCATCTGCTGTGTAAGGGTAAGCTGAAACAGGTTGCAAAGGCACCTCTGTCATAATACCCTCCACGGAGAGCATATCCTCCTTAACTGCAAGCCGACGAATCCAAGATACATCGTTTTCACTGTATGCATATTGTGTGTTTACACCGATGTTTTTATCAAGCTTCTGAGCAAAATCCTTTGCGAAAACAGACGGCACTAAAGCAGTAATGAAAATTACTGCTACAAGTAATATAACACTGATTTTTGTGGTTTTTCGCACTGTTTTGTCTCCTTTGTAGTGGTTTCGTAAAGCGATCTTATCTATTATACCAAAATATGATTGCTCAGTCAACCAATATTACTTGTTTAAAGAGAAGGAAAAGATGGTAGTTGACCTGTACTCTTCACCTGCATTGTAAACACAGCGTGGCCACTCCGGGTGGTTGGGTGAGTCAGGGTAAACCTGTGTTTCAAGGCAGAAGGCAGAGCGCTTTGCAATAGGGAGATTGCCCTTACCAAGTATAGAGCCATCGAGGAAATTACCTGTGTAAAGCTGTACGCCCGGCTCGGTTGTTTTTACTTCCATTGTGATGCCGCTTAAATTACCCTTCGCAACAGCAATTGTTTTAAGTGTGCCATCATAATCTGCAATGCAGAAGTTGTGGTCGTAGCCCATACCGTTTTTAATCTGCCAATAGTCAGCATCAATATCTTTGCCGATAGGCTTTTCTGCTGTGAAATCAAATGGTGTGCCCTCAACGGGGATAAGCTCACCTGTTGGAATACTGTTTTCGTCAATTGCTGTAAATCTGTCTGCGTGTATGCAGAGTGTGTGGTCAAGAATATCGCCACTATCAAAGCCGTTGAGGTTGAAGTATGCGTGGTTTGTAAGGTTAATAACGGTTTTCTTGTCGGAAACGGCATAGTAATCTATTGTAAGAGCATTGCTGTCGTCGAGTGTGTAAACAACACGAAGCTCAACCTTTCCCGGGAAGCCCTCTGCACCATCGGGGCTTGTGTATGTAAACTCTACAGAATTTTCACCCGTTGGGTTACCATGCCAATGAGCAGAGCTGTATTCTCCACCACCGTGAAGGCAGGTGATACCCTTTTCGTTTTTAGTAACATTGTACTGAACGCCGTCGATTGAGAATGTACCACCACTGATTCTGTTTGCGTACTGACCTACGATAACACCCTGGTAATCACTACGATTAATGTGTCCGTCAAGTGTTTCGTGGCCAACAAGCACGTCGATAAAGGAGCTGTTTTTATCCTCAACAAAAAGCTTGTCGAGTGTGGCACCCTTTTCGATTATCTGTGCTTTGCAGCCGTTGCTGTTGGTAATAATAAAAGCAAGTACAGCCTTGCCGTTCATTTCTCCGTAAATCTGTTTTTCAATTGACATAAAAATACCCCCAAAATTATCTATTATAATAATAACTAAATATATATACAAAGTCAAGGTGATCTGACTCAAACGGGAATAAGTTTACATTTTCTTCTTAATTCCGTAACAAAATATGAGAGTGTAAACATTGATTATTTTTTACAATTATGGTATTATGTAAAATGAATTTGTGTAACTTCAATTTACGTGACTCTGCTCGTTGAAAGGAGGTTTATCGTGCTCGATTTGATTTCTGCAATCGAACCTGCAATGAGATATGCTGTTTTAGGTATTGTTCTTTTTGTTGTGGTGAGGATGCTTTTAAGTCTTTTTTTTAAGAAAACTACAGACCCAATCAGGGGAAAGCTTATTAATACTGTTACTAACGAAGCAGTTTCCTTGCGTGAGCGTGAAACCTCTATCGGTAGAAATAAAAGCTGTGATATTGTATTGCCATTTGATACAATTTCTCGTCTGCACGCAGTTATTGCATACCGTAGCAAGGGTTTTGTGATTTTCGATACCTTCTCAAAATCCGGTATAAAGCTTAATGGCAAAAAAGTTGAAAAGTGGGCATACATCCATAGTGGCGATGAGCTTAATATAGGTGGTGTTCACTATCGTTTGAGTGAGGGTAGATATAAGTACATTAAGGATAAAAGTGGTGCTTTAGGTACACCGTCCTACAGATTGATTCTCGGATTGCTTACAGCATTAAATATCATAATAATGCTTTTGAATCTTTATCCAAACGGCACCTTTAACGATATGGCAGTAGTAGTATATCTGGGCTACATTTCATTGATATGGTGCTACTATCTTTTTGCTTCATATATTCTCCGATTACAGAGCCTTGAGCTTGAAACCATAGCCTTTACGTTTTGCTCTATCGGTTTAGGTATTGTGGGTAGTATGTACCCCGATTCTGTTGTAAAACAGCTTTTTGCTGTGGTTTTAGGTGTTGCAGGGTATTGTGTACTGCTTATTTTACTCCGTTTTGTTGAAGTACTTAAATATCTTCGTTGGATTCTTGCTGTTGGTGCCGTAGCTATATTGGCAGTAACACTTGTAATTGCAGAACCCACAAACGGTGCAAGGAACTGGCTGAGCCTGGGTGGTATATCCGTACAGCCCTCCGAGCTTGTTAAGGTTGCCTTCGTTTTCGTGGGCGCCGTAACTCTGGACAAGCTTCAGTCTATAAGGAGCCTGTCTATGTATATTGTTTTCTCTGCAATATGTGTAGGCTTACTGTTTTTTATGTTCGATTTCGGCACGGCGCTTATATTCTTTTTCACGTTTATTGTAATTGCCTTTATGCGCTCGGGAGACGTGAAAACGCTCTCTATTGTGTGTGGCGTTGCCGCGTTAGGTGCTGTGCTTATACTGATACTGAAGCCTTACGTTGCCTCAAGATTTTCGACCTACCTTCACGTGTGGGAGTTTATGGATGAGGGTGGCTACCAGCAAACCCGTACACTCATATATTCTGCAAGTGGTGGTCTTTTCGGGTTGGGGCTTGGTAAAGGTGAATTAAGAAATATTTTTGCCGCCGCAGAGGATTTGGTGTTTGGTGTGGTTTCGGAGGAGTTTGGTCTTATTATAAGCTTCCTTATTCCTGTAACCTATTGTATTTTAGCCGTGTGGGCAATTGTAAACGGCAAAAAAGCAAAGTCAACCTTCTATACAATTGCAGGTACAGGGGCAATTGCTATGATTCTTTTTCAAAGTATGCTCAGCATATTCGGTATCACAGATTTGCTTCCTCTTACAGGCGTTACGTTGCCGTTTATAAGTAAGGGTGGCTCGAGTATAATCTGTTGCTTCTGTCTGCTCGCATACATAAAGAGCATTGATACAAGAACCTTTGCAAATTTCAAGCCGGAGCTTACCCCTGAGGATATTCCGATAACGGCTCGTGAGGCAAAAGGAGGTGCAAGGCGTGAAAACAACGGCTAAACGTGGAATTGCCTTGCTTCTTCTTGTGGCAATGGTTTTATCGGGTCTGGGAGTTTTAGGCTATCGCTTTGCCGTGAATGGCGAAAAGTGGGCTATGATGAGAGCCAACGAGCACCTTACGGAAAATGGTAGCTTCATAGGTGCAGGTGCTGTTATAGATAAAAACGGCGAGGTTTTAGCCTATACAGAGGGTGAACAGCGTATGTACAATGATTCTGAAAGAATCAGACGTGCTACCCTTCATATTGTAGGCGATACCGAGGGTTATATTGCCTCGGGTGTTCAAACTGCATATAAAAGTCAGCTTGCAGGCTATAGCCCAATAACAGGTGTTCACACTTTAAAAAAGTATGGTAAGGGTAACGATATTGCTCTTACAATAGACAGCAAGGCTTGTGCTGTAGCATACGATGCTCTCAAGGGACGAAACGGAGTTGTTGTGGCATATAACTACAAAACAGGTGAGATTATATGCTCCGTATCTGCCCCTAACTACGATATTGAAAACAAACCCTCTGTTGAAGAAATCAATGAGAATAATGACGGCAAGTACGAGGGTATCTATATGAACAGGGTAATAGACGGCCTGTATACACCCGGCTCAACCTTTAAGATTATTACAGCAACGTGCGCCATTCAGAATATAGCCGATATTGACTCCTTTGAGTATGAGTGCACAGGGGAGGTTGTAGTAGGTACAGATAAGGTTACCTGCCCTGACAAACACGGACAAATGAATTTTTCAGGGTGCTTCACAAATTCCTGTAACTGTGCCTTTGCTGTTTTATCACAACAATTAGGTGCCGAAAAAATAGAAGCTACAGCAAGACAGCTTGGCTTCGGTGAAAGCTACTCCTTCGGTAATAAGGAAACGAGAGCAAGTATTCTTGATTTATCCTCTGCTACACAGGGCGATGTAGCCTGGGCAAGCGTAGGTCAGTACGATACACTTGTGAATCCGTACCATATGCTTACTGCTGTAGGAGCTATTGCAAATGGTGGCAAAGCTGTGCTTCCATATGCCGTAGCAAAGGTAATAACACCAAGTGGAAATGTAATTGAGTCAACTGTTGCCCACAGCAAGGAGATGCTTGACGCTACTCTTTCGCAAGAGGTTTCTGCACTTATGAGAGGTGCTGTAGAAAATAAATATGGTGACGATAATTTCAAAGGACTTTCTATGTGTGGCAAAACAGGTACTGCAGAGGTAGGCGAGGGCAAAAAGCCTCACTCCTGGTTTGTAGGCTTTGCACAAAACCACCAATGTCCCGTAGCAATTGTTGTAATTGTAGAAAACGGTGGCTGGGGCTCCTCAGAGGCTCTGCCTGTTGCGAGTAAGGTTATGAAGGAAATATATAAATCGCTTTCGTAAAACATAACATATTATTTACAATTTATTTCCATATTATTAAATCATTATTTTGTTGACTTAGATACAATTTTATTGTAAAATATAAGTTAATTGTTCGAAGGCAAATATTTATATTTTGCCAAAAAATTATTGTTTGAAAGGCTGAAATAAATGAGCTTTATTGAATTCGATTCTGTTTACAAAAGATACAAAATGGGTGAGGTCGTTATCAATGCGGCAGACGGCGTAACCTTTAACGTGGAGCAGGGTGAGTTTTGCGTTATTGTAGGTGCCAGTGGTGCCGGTAAAACTACCGTTCTTAACATTTTGGGTGGTATGGACGATTGTGACGACGGCAAGGTTCGTGTTGCAGGTGATCTTATAAACGAATACGACAGCAAGCGTCTTATTGAATACAGACGCTTCGACGTGGGCTTCGTTTTCCAGTTTTATAATCTTGTGCCTAATCTTACAGCCCTGGAAAATGTTGAGCTTGCTACACAGATCGGTACAAAAGCTCTCAGCCCTGCCAAGGTGCTTGAAAGAGTTGCCCTAGCTGAGCGACATAATAACTTCGCTGCACAGCTTTCAGGTGGTGA
>JAZSJL010000087.1:0-1836 GCA_045534355.1 Acutalibacteraceae bacterium | reverse complement strand
TTTTGTGAGAACAGCAATCTGTACCTCTGGAGAACCTGTGTCGCCCTCGTGTGTAGCATATTCTGCAATAATTGCCTGCTTTTCTGCCTGTGTCATTTTTTTCACCTCATTTAATTATTCCCAAACAACCCAGAAATACGGTTAGGTGAATGCCTGAAAATACGGCTTACTCCATACTCCGAGTCATAAGGCTTGAGTATTATATCACAAGTTCTTTTGTTTGTAAAGTATTTTATGATAAAATTTGCGAGAGAGTAGCAAAGTCCTCCATAGTAAGCTTTTCTGCACGGACTGTTTTTTCAAGACCTGCTTCCTCAAGAGCCTGTGCCACTACTGCCTTTGGAATACCTAAGCCGGAGCTTATGGAGTTTTCTGCAGTTTTTCTTCTTTGTGAAAAGGCAGCCTTAACTACCTTAAAGAAAAATGCTTCATTTTCAACCTGCACAGGTGGATTATCTCTCACGGTGAGCTGAATAACCTCGCTGTTTACCTTTGGTGGGGGTAAGAAAGAGTCTCTTGGTACGTAAAAAAGCATTTCACTTTGTGCATAGTAGTTTACTGCAACTGTAACTGCGCCGCCATCTCTGCTGCCAACCTCTGCACAGAGCCTGTCTGCAGCTTCCTTTTGCACCATAACGGTTATGCTCTTTATAGGGAGCTTGCTCTCAAGCAAAAGCATTATTATCGGTGAGGTTATATAATAAGGCAGGTTTGCACACACGCAAACAGACATACCCTTGCATTTTTCTTCTATAATAGAAGCAAGGTCAGCCTTCATTATATCCTGATTGATAATCTCAACGTTGTTAAATTCTGCCAGAGTTTCATCTAAAACAGGCAAAAGTCTGTCGTCCACCTCAAAGCTTAATACCTTGCCTGCTCTTTTTGCAAGCTCTGCAGTAAGCACGCCAACACCGGGACCGATTTCGATAGCACATGTGTTTTCGTCAAGCTCTGCAGCGTCTGCCATGGCAGGGCAAACGCTTGGGTCAACAAGGAAATTCTGGCCAAGCCCCTTATTGAAGGTTACTCCGTGGCGCCCCATAACAGAGCGAATAACATTAATGTCGGAAAGATTTTTCATTATTACCTCCGAAGGTATTGAAAAAGATTTAAGTTTCAATTAATATAATATAGTATACCACAATATTTGTTTTTTGCAAGGAAGTGTATTTATGAAAACAATAAAGGATGCAAAATTTATAAGACAGGCTGTTGATATGGGTGACGTACGTCCGGTTTTCAACAAGGTAGTCTGGGTAGACAAAAAAATTACGAGGGCAGTGCTCTGTGTATCTGCTTTAGGCTTCTATGAGGCATATTTTAACAATTGCCGTTTAGGAAAATTTGTTTTTGCCCCGGGCTGGACAGTTTACGGTAAAAGAATACAGTACCAGGAATATAATGTTACAGACTTAATTGAGGAGTGCAATACTATTGATATTGCTTTGGGTAACGGCAGACGCTACCATGGAAACCCTCACGAAAAATATGAGAGCATTACCTGCCGTGAGGAGGCTCTTATTGCTGCACTTATGATTGAATATGAGGATGGCACAGAGGATTTTATTCCTACAGATGCTTCCTGGCAATGTTCAAAGAGTAATATTATCTACTCCCACGTTTATAACGGTGAAACAGTAGACTACACAGCAAACACAGAGGAAGCCTTTGCTGTAAAGGAGCTTAATGATATAAGCACAGAGCTTCTTGTACCACAGGAGGGTGAGGAAGTTCGTGAAATGGCTCGTCTTGAGGCAGTGGAGCTTATTAAAACACCAAAGGGAGAAACAGTTATTGACTTCGGTCAGAATCTTACAGGCTACGTTGAATGGT
>JAZSJL010000217.1:0-2323 GCA_045534355.1 Acutalibacteraceae bacterium | reverse complement strand
TTTGCTAATGGAAAAAGCAAAGAGGGCTGACGTAGAAAAATTCCACGAATTCTTAAGATGTGTTGGCGTTAATGAATTCAAGCTTGTAGAAATCATAAAAGAGCTTACCAATGTTAAAATCCAAGCAACCGATGAGCAGATTGAAGAATGGTGCTCACGCTGGAAAAACGGCAACAAAAACTTTGATAACAGCCCGGGTGGGTTTGATTATAAGCAAGCAGAGGATGCAATTAAGAGTTTGAGATAAAGAAATAATCCCCATTGAGAAAATGAATTTTCTCAATGGGGATTAATATTATTTAACCTTTTTGCTCAATACACTTGCCAGAGTAATTGCCGTAACACCTGCAACAAGCTTACCTACAATAACTGCGACAATATGTTCTGCGTTATATGAGAGTGTAAATGCAAGGTGGTCTCCGAAAACGAAGGCGGCAGAAACGGCAAAGGCAAGGTTTATGATTCTGCCCTTTCTGTTCATTCTATCGGCACTTTCAATTGTAGCAATTGAATTCGCAAGGGTTGCAATCAAGCCAACAACGGACGTGTCATCAAGCGCCATTTTCTTACCTAACACTGACAAAGGCTTTTTAAGAAGCTTTGAAATAATCGCAATAAGTGGGAACGTACCTGCAAGAGTAATACAGATTGTGAAAACAATACCTGCACTTTCCATAAGTGGAGCAGTATTTTCGATTATTGTTTTTCCTGTAAGAGTCTGGAATATTCCCAGAGCTAAACCACAAGTGATAAGTATTGAAATGATTTTTCCAAATACGGAAAAGATTTTGATTGTTGCTTTCGGGAATTTTAAAAGACCAATTATGATTATAACGGAAATCACAATAGCAGGCAGAAGGTTGAGAAGTACCTTGAGTGGAGCTATACCCATAGTAAGACCTGAAATGAAGCAACCAATAGGTATTGTGCTTATACCACACAAAAGACCTAAAAGAACGTCGTTGTGGTTTTCCTTCTTTGTAGACCTTAAGGCAACGGGTATTGTAAATGAAATTGTTGCTCCAAGCATAGAGGCAACACACAAACCGTGGAATGCACCTAAAAGGGGGTCTGCAGCAACAGAGTCTGCAAGGGCAGCACCACCCATATCATTTGCAATAAGAATACCTGCTATTGCACTTGCATCAAAGCCACACACCTTTGCAACAGGTGATATAACAGGAATAAGCAAATCTGCAAGAACAGGGGCAATTGTCATCATACCAAGCATTGAAAGGGAAAGGGGTCCCAGCGTCATTAAGCCCTTTTCAAATTCATCGCCTAATTTTAAACGATTGCCAAAAATTTTATCTAAAGCACCGATTATGGCAAAAATAGCCATAACAGTAGCAAGTGTCTGTGCCAAAAAATCACATCCTAAAAAATACTTTCTATATTATACAAATTACTGTAGTAAAAGGCAAGATGTTTAAAATTAAATTCTGCGAAGCCTTTTCATCCCTGTTTTGCAAAGCAAAATAGGGAGGGGACCGTTGTTTTGCGCAACGGTGGTGGGTAGTTCTCTTGCCTACATTCTTCAGTTGATAGAGAGTATGCCTTCAAAGGAAGGCAGGACTAACACCAATATTTATCATTTATAACATGGTAATTGAAATTCCAATTCTAATATGATAATATTATTCTAGAATGTTTTTAGATTTAATGCTAATTTTATAAGGTAGTGATAAATGTGCTCTTCAAAAAAATCAAAAACACAATCCTGCGTATAGGTCTAAATATGGTTGTTTACAGCCTTTTGGGTATTCTTGTTATATTGCTTTGCCCTTATTTGGCAGTAGTAGGCTTTATTCTTATGCTTGTAATGTATTTTGGCTTGAACCTTGTTTTTTTAGGAGTAATAATGAATATTGTAAATCATTTTGAAGCTAAAAAGCGTAAAAATAATACAGAAAGCGGCTGTTGTGATATACCATCGCAGCCCCAGGATTAATATAAAAAAATCCCCGACAACTGTCGGGGATTTTTATGTTTATTTCTTCTTAATCTTATTAAGCATAGCGTTTACTTCGAGAATCTGTTCTTTAGAGAACTTGTTGCCTGTCATCATAAACGTACGCTTGATAGTGAAGCCCTTTACCATACCGAGCAAGGATTGGAGCATACTCTTGTTAACACCACCGAAGCTGAAGCCCATAACCTCCGGCTTGCCGTCTTTAGTGCCCTGTGACATAACCTTCTTGAACATAAGCAATACCTTTACAAGAGCAATTTTGCCTTTAAAGGTTGACATAATATCACCGATTGTGTCGTTGATTGAGTAGTAGCCAACAGGTGTAGTGATTTCAAACCAGTTAATAACCTG
>JAZSJL010000133.1:0-6943 GCA_045534355.1 Acutalibacteraceae bacterium | reverse complement strand
GAAAGAATGACATTTAAACTATAATTATCATTGATGAACGGAGAAATGTTATGAGTCACAATGGATACAAGTGGTACGTGGGCGTACCTCATTGCCACACAACAGCCTCTGACGGAGGCTTGACACTCCCACAGCTTATTGAAAAAGCAAAAAAGAATAAGCTTGATTTTCTTATAATTACAGACCACAACGTTAACTGTGACACGTTGCCTGAGGTTGATGGCATAACACTCATTTACGGTGCAGAGCTTACAAAAGAGGGTGGTCACTGCAATATGTGGGGCGTTAAGGACGTTATTGATGAGGAGGATTACAAAAACTGCGAATCCTACGAGGATTTTTTGCGAGTTAAAAACAAGGCAAAAGAGCGTGGTGCAGTTATCTGTATGAATCACCCACATTGTAAGCAGTGCCCTTGGCGTTGGGAAAAGAATGCAGAGGATGTAGACGTGCTTGAGGTGTGGAATGCACCCACCCACTTTGACAATCTGGAGTGTACAGAGTGGTGGCACCAGCAGTTGAGGGCAGGTCACAAGCTTCCCGTTGTTGGCGGAAGCGACTACCACAGAGATTACTACGGCGTAACAAATCTTCTTGCCTGGCCTGCAACGTACGTATATGCAAAATCAAATTCCCCTGAGGATATATTGGATGCAATACTCAGGGGACGTACAACCATTTGCTTTGACGTTGGATTTACTTTTATTGATATCGTTAGTGGAGAGTCAATTTTAGGTGATACGGTAAAGCTTACAGCTTCTGCAACAGTTACAATCAATGTTAAAAAGCTTCGCAAGAATCATACACTCCACGTGTTCGATTCAAGAGGAGAGTGCTTTACCCACAAGGCAAAGAAAACAGGTGATTATACCGTAACTCTCCCTGTGGAGAAGGAGGGCTTTGTGTGTGCCCACGTTACCTTTGAGCCGGGCTTTGCATACAGCAAGATTCACGATTTTGCTATTGCTTCACGAATCCCTGAGCAAAAGGGTATGGACTTACCACCATTGATTTTTGCACAGAGTGGAGCCATCTATTTTGAAAAATAAACAAAAAAATAAAATCACACGGAGCAGATTCAGAAAGAATCTGCTCCGTGTTTTTGTGTTTTATGTGTGTTTATGATTTATATTCCTTACATTTCACAATAGCCTCGGTTACGTCTGTCAGCACCGGCTCACCGTATTGGTTGTAGGCTTCTATTGTTATTTCAACAATGCCGTTCTTTTTGTTTCTGCGAGTAAGCTTAGTTATAGTTGCTTTGCCTGTTAAAACATCCTCGGCATATACAGGCATTAACCATTCGATTTTAGTTGATTTGCCTGCAATAAGCTCCTCTCCGAAAAAGTCTACCTCAAGGTATTTTGCCCACACAGACATAAAAGACATCACGCCCGGTGCAATAAGCTTGCCGAAGTGGGTGGTTTTTGCATATTCCTCGTCGGTGTGCAGGGGAATGTTGTCGTATTCATAGGCGAAGGCCATCATTTTTTCTTTTTCTATGGTGGCAGGTGGAATTTCTACCACCGTGCCGATTTTCATTTCCTCAAAGTACATTTGTAATCACCGTTTTGTATTATAACAGCAAATAGCCGAAAAGGGAATAGAGAATACGGTATTTAATAAAAATTATAGTGCGAAAACCTGCTGTTTTGCAGAGCAAAAATTATTTTCTATATAATATGTTAAATATTATAATAACACTTGATTTTTTTTCGAACAAATGATATTATAATATGCTGTATAACCATTTTATAATGGAAAAATATTATAATCTGAAAACAGACTTAAAATACAATTAAATGTGATTGGTTTTTGGTTGTGTGGTTTCAGTTATTAGGAGGAAAAACAATATGAAAAAAGGACTTTCGCTTTTACTTGCGTGCCTTATGGTATTGTCGGTGTTCACACCTGCAATTTCACCGTTTGGTATCAAGGCAGAAGCAGCAACCTCATATCCGGTTGAGCTTGCCTTTGAAAACATTTTCGTTTTCGACCATTGGGCGTCAAACCAAAGTTCAACCCGAATGGCATCCGATGGAGGAGGTGCAAACGCCGGTACGTTGAGCAACGTTAGTGTAGAAAACGGTAGCTTTAGAATCACTAATAATACCACTACAACTAATGTCTACACCACTGCCTCAATGGGTACAGGTGATGCCGCTAAAGAAAACGACAGTTTTTACTCAATGAAGGTTGAAGAAGGTGCTACCTATGCCTTTTCCTATGATGTTTCAGGTACTTTAACAGCCTTCTTCCCCTATGTTTTCTTTTACGATGAAACAAGTGCATATACCTCACATGTGAATGGTATGGCTGTCGGTTACGGCCCTAATAGTTTTAACTTTACTGTTCCGGCAGGCGCTACTCATATCCAGGTTCGTTTTACCGTTCCTAACAGAACCGACGGTGTTACTTGTTATGGTGATGTTAAAGATATTGCTATTTACAAAGTCGATACCGTGATTGACCCTACCAACGTCTTTGACTTCAATGCTTGGTATAATAATGCCAAATCAGGTCAAAACCAGAAACACGGTTTTTATGGTTCCGGTACTGTATCAACAAATGTAGAGGAGAGAAGTGTTACTCTTACCACTAACAGCGCTGCTGCCGGTAGCTTTCTTTTCACCAATTTCTCGTATTATCCGGTTATGGATGATCCCGGTAACAGTGGGTATTACACAATAGATTCAGATCCGTATACAACTTATAAATTTTCTTATCATCTTGTTAACGGTAATCTTCACGCATCTACATTATATCGACCTCATGTGGCTTATTATGATGCTAATGGTTCCATTATATCTTATTTGCCATACGAGTCTCCCAATTATGGTGATAACAGCTTTACATTCACCACACCTGCAGGCACGGATTTCATTCAGGTTATATATGCTCTTGCTTGTGATTTTCAACCCGGCTTGACTTGTACAGTCAAAAATGTTGAGATTCATGAAGTTTACACTGTAGAGCATAAAGTGGATCCTGCTCGTAAAGCTTACACTTATAACTCAACCGGCAACGCTACCTACGGTGCACTTCCTACTCCTCCTGCTGCAACTATTCCCGAGGGTTATATTTTCGCAGGTTGGTACACAGGTAAAGACGGAACAGGTATGCGCATTTCTTCTGATACAGAAATTCAGCCAATGAGCTATACCGTTTATCCTAAATTTGAACCTGCTGTAGATAGCCTTACAGTTGTTACCGGACCTTCTAAAACTGAATACACCATGGGCGAAAAGCTGAACACAGCAGGTCTTGTGCTTCAGGCAACTATCAGGGGCGAAGGCGACACAGATGGTGACGGAGTAATAGACAGCCCCGACACAACATTCAATATTTCCTCCGGTTATTACTGCACACCTGCTTACTTGAATACAACAGGTACACAGACAATCACTGTTCAATATGGTGGTAAGACAGCTACATTTACCGTTAATGTCAGCAGTGGTAAAGAAAAGAACATTGTTGTTAACGGTTCTACTCGTTCTGTTACGGTAGCGAACAATGAATATATTCTGAATTACCAGGCGCCTTCTCCGTTTAACCGTTATGAAATGACCTATTTCTCCGACTCCTATGTCAGGGGCGAAATAACGATGGATGGAATTACAGAGGTATTCTTCCTTGAGCCTTCTGATAACGGAAGCTTTGCCTCTTACATTGATAGCTTCCTCAGAGGTGTATCTCACTACGGTGTTGAAACAATCAAATTTACCTGTCTTGATAAAGAGTACGGCAATTTTGAATTGCTTTCCGTTACAACAATTAACTCTACGGTTCCTTCCGACCCGTTACAGTACTACCAGAATGATGAGTTTAAGGTTGGTATCAACCTTGACTTTGGTGGCGTTGTTAGTTACATTGAAGACCTTGACGATGATGTCAGAGCCCGTGTTTATAATGAAAACGGTAAACCTATTACAAAGGTTGACTATGCAAATAAGCTATCCAATTCAGGCGTTCTTCAGGAAAGCTCCAGCGTTAACCTTATCAACACCTGGGACCGTGGACGTTACCTTCAGCAGTCATATTACGGAACAGCTGATAAACCTTATAATCTCGGTAATTATAACGGAGTTCCATGGAATTATAACCCTGTTCAGGGTGGTAACATCAAGGGCGACGCAAGTAAGATTATCGACTACAGAATAACAAAAGACCAGATTTATATTAAAACTCGTCCTCTTGACTGGGGTAAGTGGTCTGAAAAGTACGGCACAGAATATGCTGACGAATACATTACCGATTCTTATATGGAGGCATGGTATGTTTTCGAGGACGGAATGATTAAGACATACTGTCGTTTCGTTGACTATTCAGGCTATCCCTCAAACGTAACCACTCAGGAGATGCCTGCTCTTTATACTATTGAACCCCTCAATCACTTTGTTTATAACGATGTAAACGAAGCTTGGGGATCCCCAAATATACAAAATATCGAAGAGCCTGAATTCTGGGGCGTATTGCCGGACTATTACGCTAAGCTTGAGGCAGAGGGTAAACCAAGACCAAATGTTGATCGTGTTGCTGTTGAAAACTGGGCTGCCTTTACAGCCAGTGGGGATGCAGACAGCTTCGGTATCGGTGTTTATTCCCCGGGTGTAGAGGATATGCACTTTGGTGTTTATCCTGCAATCTATAATGAACAGGAAGTAACAAATAATAACAGACTTGTAGAAAACTACAGACATGCACAGACTGTTGACCCTGCTGTCGAAGGACCTACCTCATATGTTTCACCTGTTGATATTATGACCTTCGAAAGCTTTAAGCCTACTACTTATTCATTCTATATCACAACAGGTACGGCAGATCAGATTTATAATGATTTCAAGACAGTTGCTAACAAGGATAATGCTGCTGAGCTTGCCAAGACAAGGGTTGCTGTTCCTGAAACTGTTTACATGACCCCTGCAAACGGTGCTTCAAAGGTTGGTCAGTACTATGTAAACAACGTAATGGACGAAAACAACAGCTATAATATTAAAACCGAAGCAGTTCGTGATGCCGGAATGTATCTCGGTCTTCATGTTATGGACGCCAAGGAGTTTAGTGTTAAGGTTACAAATGTTACAGACCCATCTAACGATATTTTCTTCTGCAATACAAGTGGTTCTGAAATAAATGAAAGCACAAAAATACCATTTGGTGCTGCAGGAACATTCAAAGATAATACACAATATGGCTTGCGATTCAGTGGTGCCGGACTTCAGCCGGGTGAAAAGGCTACTGCCAAGTGGGAAATAACCGTCTATTTTAATGACGGTACGTCAGAAACCTATACAGCCTATACTGTAATGTATGCGCCGGGACGCACTGTTGGTGCTGTTGCCGAAGCACGTCAGGTTGACGCTTCTCAGAATGAAATTTCTTCGTGGATTACAGGTGCAAACGGCGTTGACCACTCCAAGAGGTCACCTTTAGGCTCCTTCCACGGCGACAAGAATGAATCGGGTTATTTTAAGGCAGATCCGTTATATAGCGAAGTTCCAACAGGTGGTTCGGGTGAGACGGCTAATGACTACATTAATACTGCCACTGCTTACTCTGAAAATGCCTTTGTTCTTCAGACCGCAACAAATGGTCATGACGGTTCAAGAGCTCAGAGCTATCTCGGTTTACTTACGGTTGATAAATCTCGTTACACAAACACAAATCAGATTCCTAACCTTGAAATAGGCTTTGATGCTTTGAGAGTTGGTACGAATTATCCGAAGAACTCACTTCAGAATTATTATACCTTTTATACTTTAGGAACAAGTGATTCCTTTACCAGCACAAGGCTCGAAGACAGACCTTCCGGTTGGACTCAGCACAGTCAATATAATCAGCTTGTGGAGAGTCATGATGTACCGTACAGAGAAACAGTTGTTCCTTCATACAGTGTTTCTGAAATTGACGGTAAATATATTCATGCATTGAACCAAGGTGAAGCGTATCAGATTTTAGTTGCCAGAAGATATTCAACTGCAGCTACATCAGTTCTTTGCTCTGTAACAGACAAGAGCAACCTTCGTGATTCTGTGCTCACCGGTTACGGCATTACTGATACTAATCCCGAGTTTGTTGAGGCACTTAAAAATGCCGCTGCTGTTCTCGGTGATCCATCTGCTTCTCAGAATGAAATTGACGAAGCAAGAAAAGAGCTTAACGATGCAATGGCAGAAAAGGTTGATGTTTACTATGCATTAAAGTACGATAACCTTTTCAGTGCTTACGAATACTCTCAGTATGCAAAAAGCATGACAGTTGTTAGTGACAGAGGTACAGCTACCTACAGCAACGGTGCTCTTACAGTTGTTAACGATACTATCACAGGCGGTGAAGCATATACTAACTATGGCTCAGCAGACGGTTATTACCACGTTACATTGAAGCCTAACACAGAATATGTGTTTGAGTATGACGTTACAACGACCTTAAATGCTCAGGCATTTATGTTCTTCTATAATTCAACCGGTGGTAATGGTGATGTACCAATCAACATGTCAATTAAGGTTGACGATGGTAACTGGAGTTCTAAATCAGAGTCCAGCCCATGGTGGGGTAACTACACCAATGGCGCAGGTTCAAAGCACTATGCTATAAAGTTCACCACAGGAGCTAACACTACTCAGGCAGGCTTCCGTTTCGGTAACACAAGTAATGACCCGACAACATCAACCTTCAGCAATGTTAAGTTGGTTGAATCAAGCAAGTATTATGAAGATGTTGAATACAGCAAAACAGAAGAGCTTTTCAAGGAATACGCTTCCTATGGTGTGCTTCCAACACTCACCAGACCGGGTTATACTCACACCGGCTGGCAGGATGTCAACGGAAATACTGTAACAGGTGCAGATATTGCAACCGAGCACAAGAGTATATTCTCAAAGTGGGATGAAAACATCTATACCGTTAATTATAATAAAGTCGGATCGTAGCCATGTCGTTC
>JAZSJL010000280.1:0-1506 GCA_045534355.1 Acutalibacteraceae bacterium | reverse complement strand
GTTTGTGCTGAAAAAAAGTGCCTTGCACCCGAGCCCTGCAAAAATCTTAAGGCAGACCACAGCGATTATATAAAGCTTCTCACAGAAATTGAGAAAATACCGAAAATCAAAAAGGTATTTATCCGTTCAGGCATAAGATTCGACTACCTTTTAGCAGATAAAACTCCTTCGGGAAACGCCTTCTTTAAAAAGCTGGTTAAGGACCACGTAAGTGGTCAGCTAAAGGTTGCCCCCGAGCATTGCTCTCAAAATGTTTTGGCACTTATGGGTAAGCCAAGCTTCAAGGTATATGAAAAATTCAGGGAAAGATACTTCGAGCTTACAAAAAGCTTTGGTATGGAGCAATATTTAGTTCCTTACCTTATGAGCAGCCACCCCGGCAGCACCCTTTCAGATGCAGTAAAGCTTGCAGAATACATCAAGCGCTGGAACTATAATCCCGAGCAGGTGCAGGACTACTACCCCACACCGGGTACTGCATCTACAGTAATGTTCTACACGGGACTTGACCCATTCACAATGAAGAGTGTTTACGTGCCAAAATCTGCAGACGAAAAGCGTATGCAGAGAGCTCTCCTGCAATGTGGCGACCCCAAAAATGCTGACCTTGTAAGATTAGCGCTGAAGAAATGCCACCGAGAGGACTTAATCGGCTACGACAAAAAGTGCCTTGTTAAGCCCTCCTATAAGGACAGAGTTGAGCAGGCTAAAAAGAAAAAGCCACTAAATCAAGGTAAGAAAAAACCAATAACAGGTAAGAAGAACGGTAGAAGAAGGTAAGATGCCGGAGCTTTGCAAAGTTAGGAGTGAGGAGTGAGGAATTTCGGGGAAGCTGCGCTTCCGAACATTATAAGCTTCGCTAATACTCAATAAATCCTTTTATCCGATTTCTTGCGAAGCTTAAAGTGTTTAATAAATAATTAATTAGGAGCATGAATATGCAATTACTAAAAATTGACAAGGACAACTACATCGGTCAAGCCGACCCTTTTATTATTGAGCACCAGGGTAGGTACTATATTTATACAACAGGTGATGATGGTCTTTACGGCTACTCCTGTGACACCCTTTTAGGCGAGTGGAAGTTTGAAGGACAGATTTTCACCCTTGAGGGCAGAGATCACTTCTGGGCGCCAAGTGTAATTTACCTTGACGGCAAATTCTATATGTATTTTTCATTTGAATTTTATGAGGACGTGCCCGACCAAGGTGGTCACCACCAGGCAATGCACGTGGCTGTAAGCGATACTCCGATGGGGCCGTTCAAGTTAGCAGGGCAGATTGCTCATCCGTTCAGCATTGATTCTCACATTGTAAAAACAGATGCAGGTCTTTTCCTTTTCTACTCACCAAACACCTTTGAGGGTGAGAGAATAGGCACACACATTGTTGTGCAGAAAATGAAGGACCCGTTTACCCTTGAGGGTGAGCCAACTGTGGTGCTCCTTGCTTCTATTGATGAAGAGATATTCTCTCGCAACAGATACAAAGAGAAGTCGGATCGTA
>JAZSJL010000321.1:0-1733 GCA_045534355.1 Acutalibacteraceae bacterium | reverse complement strand
TGGAAGAAGGTGTTTTCGTGGCAAGCATCAGTTGCTTCGTTTCTAAAGCATCTGCCTGGGAAGATAGCCTTGATGGGAACGCCTGACTCCATAAGGTTTTTGCCGTATTTTTTAAGGATAGCGTTCTGCGCGGCAGAGGTGTGTGTCTTTAAAAGCTGACCATTTGAAAGGTAGTAAGTGTCCTGCATGTCACGGGCAGGGTGGTGCTTTGGAATGTTAAGTGCCTCGAAGCAATGGTAGTCATCTACTATTTCATCGTAATCCTCAATAGCAAAGCCCATACTCGCAAATATATTTTCAACCTCACGTTGGATTAAAGTGATAGGGTGATATGAACCCTTGTCCTCACCGATAGGGAAGGTTACGTCGTAATCCTCGGCGCTGTCGATAAGCTTTTGTTCTTCAATTTTCTGAAGCTCTTCCTTCTTCTGTGCAATAGCATTTTCAATGAACTGTTTAATTTCATTGATAATTTGACCTGCCTCTTTTTTCTGGTCGTTTGGTACGTTTCTTAACTCGCTCATAAGAGATGAAATCGGACCCTTCTTGCCCAAAAATTCAATTCTTAATTGCTCCAATTCAGCAGAATCAGCTGTTGCATTAAGCTTTGCAATAAACTGCTCCTTAAGCTGCTGTGCTTTTTCAAGCATTCCTTTCAATCCTTTCATAAAAAACTTTATGTGAAGATGGTCAGACAAAAAAATAAAGCCCCATCCCCGATAAGGGACGAAGACATTCTCCGCGGTACCACCCTAATTTTTGCTCAAGAGCAAACACTCTTTTGTAATGTAACGGTTACACCCGTTGTGACCTACTTGGGTTCAGCCACACCGCTAACAAGTGAACTTCAAGAGCTTTTTGTCAATGTGCTTTCAGCCGTGGCACATTTCTCTGGGGACATCCTGACTCTTTACTCTCTTGGTCAAAGCGTTTTGAAAGATTATAACACAATGTATTGATTTTTTCAATGCTTTTTGTTTCAAAAAATGCTTTACAATAGTAAAATATATGGTAAAATATAACTATATTTTAAATTTTGGAGGCATATATGGGCAATATTAAGCTTGGTGTTCAGTTATTTACCTTAAGGGACCATTGTCAGAATGCAGAGGATTTCGAAAAAACCTTAAAGTTCTTGAACGAAATCGGCTGTAACGTTATTCAGATTTCTGCAGTTGGCCCAATTGACCCCGTTGTTGTAGGTGAGCTTGTTAAGAAATACAATATGGAGGTTTGTGTTACACATAAGCCATACGATCGTATGAAAAACGATTTAGAGGCACTTATGTATGAGCATGACCTTATGGGCTGTAAAAACATCGGTATGGGTGCAATGCCCGGTAATATTCACGAGTCCTATGAGGGCGTAAGTGGATTTATTGCAAAGTGTAACGAAATCGGTGCTCAAATGAAAGCAAACGGCAAACAGCTTTGCTATCACAATCACGCATTCGAGTTCGAAGTTTATGACGGCAAACGAACCTTTGAAAGGCTTATTGAAGAAACAAGTGCCGATACACTCCACTTCATACCTGATACATATTGGATGCAGGTTGGTGGCGTAAACCCAGCAGAGTATATCAAAAAGCTTGCAGGCAGGGTAGAGGTTTGCCACTTTAAGGATATGCGCATTGTAAACAGCCAGCAGCGCTTTGCAGAGTGTGGTACAGGTAATATTGATTTAGGTGCGTGTTACCGTGCTTGTAAGGAAATTGGTGTTAAGTATATTGTTA
>JAZSJL010000239.1:0-3887 GCA_045534355.1 Acutalibacteraceae bacterium | reverse complement strand
CCGCTTGGCCTCCGACTTTACATACTTCCTGCTTGAATACGGCATTATGGATGCAGGTAGAATTCTTGCAGTGTTAATTGCATTTACCATTAACTATGCTTGCTACTTCTCTGAAATATACAGAGGTGGTATTGAGAGTATTCCTCGTGGTCAATACGAAGCAGGCTGTGTTCTCGGTATGACAAAATCTCAGGTGTTCCGTAAGATTATTTTAAAGCAGGTTATTCAGAGAATTGTTCCACCAATGTCTAACGAAATAATCACACTTATTAAGGATACAGCACTTGCTAACTGCATTATGGTTTGCGAAATTATTAAAAATGCAAAGGAGCTTGCAGCTACAAAGGCAATGGTGTGGCCATTGTTCTACACAGGTGTATTCTATTTAATTTTCGTTGGTGTTCTTACAATCGTTTTAGGCAAGGCTGAAAAGAAGCTCAGCTATTTCAGGAGTTAAGTTATGGCAATATTAGAGGTTAGTAATTTAAAGAAAAGCTTTGGCAAAACAGAGGTTTTGAAGGACGTCAGCTTCACTCTTGAAAAGGGTGAGGTGCTCAGTATTATCGGCTCCTCCGGTAGTGGTAAAACAACGCTCCTTCGTTGTATAAATCAGCTTGAAATTGCAGATAGTGGTACAATTAAGGTTGCAGGTGAGGTTTTCTTTGACGGTGAACTTAAGGGTGCAAAAGAGGACCCAAAGGAGAAAAGAAGAAAACAGCTTTTGGTTGGTCTTGTTTTTCAGGACTTTCACCTTTTTCCACAATACAATGTGTTGCAGAATCTGACTCTCGCACCATCTCTGCTTGCAGAGGAAAGAGAGGATTTCAAGCACAATAAAAAGCAGATTCTTGCTGAAATAGAAGAAAAGGCTATGCTTCTTCTTAAGAAGGTTGGCTTAACAGAAAAGGTAGATAGCTACCCTTGTCAGCTTTCGGGTGGTCAGAAGCAGAGAGTTTCTATTGCAAGAGCATTAATGCTTGAGCCACAGGTACTCTTCTTCGATGAGCCAACGTCAGCACTTGACCCTGAATTAACAGGTGAAATTCTTAAGGTTATAAAGAGCCTTGCAGATGAAAATATGACAATGGTTATTGTGACCCACGAAATGTCCTTCGCAAAGGCTGTTTCCACAAAGGTTATCTTTATGGACGATGGTATCATTGCAGAGGAGGGCACACCCGAAGAGGTGTTTGATAATCCAAAGTCGGAGAGAACAAGGGCATTTATAAGTAAGTTTGATGATTAACAAAATTCCTGACCAAGCATAGTATGAATTAAGATAAGCGCAATTTGTACTTGCTTGGTGGCATCAGCCCACAGAATAGCCCTGTGAGTTTTGTGCAAAAAATAACCGTCCTGAATTTTCAGGACGGCGTTTTTCTTTTATTAAAGCTTTTCTAATATTTTAAGCACAATATCAGAAAAGGCAGTAACATCTGTTTTGACGGAGTTTTTGTAATCATCAACGCCAACATCATCTGCGCTGTCAGAGATTTTTCTTACGCTTACAAACGGAACGTTGCCGAGAAGGTAGCAAACAGCACCCAATGCACCACTTTCCATATCAAAGGCGCTTATACTGAAAATCTCCTTGTACTTGTCTTTTCTTTCGACATCTGTAAGGAAGAAATCGCCTGTGCCAAGCTTTCCGTGCTTAAAGCCTTCTATTGAAACGGCAGCATCGTAAAGTGCGTTGTTGCAGGTGTATATGTATTCCTCCTGACCGGGCTTCTGACCGGGGAGCCTGCCGATTGGTGTTAAATCGAAGTCGCACTCTGCCACGGTGTCGGAAACAATAATATCACCCTTGTATACTCCTGAAACAGCACCACTCCAGCCTGTGTTGATAACACCATCGTACTCCTTTTCGCAAAGGGCGATTGAAGCACCCATGGCAGCATTTACCTTGCCTATACCGAAGCAAACGCAGGTGCAATTGTGTCCGTTGTGGGTGAAATCAAAAGCAGGCATATGCTTTATTTTGTATTCCTTTTCTACAATAGCGCCAAGGCTTTTTTTGCAAGGCTCAAATTCATCAATATCTGCAATTAAAATCAAATAATTCATTATACTTCTTCCTCCATAGCAATTTTAAGTGCCCTTGCAAATTGATCAGGGCAGGAGGTGGATTTAAAGCCACAGCGTATGCCGGAAAGCACGTCAATAATATCCTGTGCAGACTTGCCCTCTGCAAGTGCAGCAATTCCTTTAAGGTTTCCGTTGCAGCCACCATCGAAGGTTACGTTTGAAACAATGCCTTTTTCCATATCGAAGGAAATTGTTCTTGAACAAACACCTTGTGTTTTGAAATTATATCTCACTTTAATTTTCCTCACTTTCCGTTGCTTGCTTAAGCAAATCAAGAGCCTCCTTGAGTGCATCCAGAGGGTGTTGACCCATAGCTCTTTTTACTGTTATATACGGTTTTTCACCCGGTGTAACAAAAATTCTGCCCTTCATAGCCTTTATAAGCACAGCAATTTTATTCATCTCAATTTTTTCAACATACAAAAGCAGACTGTTGTGGTGCTGACCTATTTCGTAAATGTTCAGCTCTGCTGCAAGGTGCCTTAACAGAGCAACCTTAATAAGACCCTCTACGCAAGCAGGTGGCTCACCGAAACGGTCAATAAGCTCATCTAAAACGTCACTTGAGTCAGCTTCGTTTTTAATGTCTGCAATTCGTTTATATATATATAGCCTTTGCGGAAGGCTCTCAATATAAGTGTCGGGAATATAAGCGTCAATGCTCAGGTCAACAAGGCACTCTTTTTCGCTTTCCTTCCTTGCTTCGCCCTTTTCCTCTACCACAGCCTCTGAAAGGAGCTTCATATACATATCGAAGCCCACAGCCTCCATATGTCCGTGTTGCTCTGAACCCAGAAGGTTGCCTGCTCCTCTTATTTCAAGGTCACGCATAGCAATTTTAAAGCCTGAGCCGAATTCTGTGTATTCCCTTATAGCGTTAAGCCTTTTTGTTGCTATTTCCGAAAGCTGAACACCTCTGTTAAAGGTGAAGTAAGCAAAGCCACGCCTTGCAGACCTGCCCACACGTCCTCTTATCTGGTGAAGCTGTGCAAGACCAAGGTGGTTTGCATTTTCTATAATAAGGGTGTTTGCATTAGGTACGTCTACGCCTGTTTCTATAATTGTGGTGCAAACGAGTATATCAATTTCACCCTCGAGGAGCTGTCGCCATACCTCTGAAAGCTCATCCTCACTCATTTTGCCGTGACCTATGCCAATATTGGCATCAGGTAAAAGCTCCTTGATTTTATTGGCTGTTTTCTCAATAGTTTCTACCTTGTTGTGCAGGTAGTAAACCTGACCACCTCTGCGAAGCTCCTTTTCCATTGCCTCGGCAAGTACACCCCAATCGTGCTCCAGTACGTAGGTCTGCACAGGGAATCTGTCCTGAGGGGCTTCTTCAATAACGGACATATCTCTTATGCCTGACATTGCCATATTCATTGTACGTGGTATGGGTGTAGCTGAAAGGGTAAGGCAGTCAACGTCAGGGTACAATTCCTTAAGACGTTCCTTTTGCCCTACACCGAAGCGTTGCTCCTCGTCTACAATAATAAGCCCCAGGTCCTTGAAGGCAATATCTTTAGATATAAGCCTGTGGGTGCCTACAATTATATCAACAGAGCCACGCTTAAGACTCTTTATGATTTTTGTCTGCTCCTTGGGTGTACGGAAGCGTGAAAGCATTTCTGATTCAATAGGGAAGCCGTCAAAACGGCGTTTTATTGTGTTATAGTGCTGTAGAGCAAGGATTGTGGTAGGCACAAGTATTGCACATTGCTTGCCGTCGGCAATACATTTGAAGGCAGCTCGCAATGCAACCTCAGTTTTGCCGAAGCCAACGTCACCGCACAGGAGTC
>JAZSJL010000354.1:0-4106 GCA_045534355.1 Acutalibacteraceae bacterium | reverse complement strand
CTTCTTGGCTCTGTTACCCTGGGTAATGTTGCTCGTTTTGGCAAATATGCATTTTATAATTGTGTAAAATTATCGTTAATTACCTGTACGGGCATTGCACAGGCAGATGATTATGCATTTTATAATTGTCGTGGACTCAATCCGTTTTCAAAATTGAATTTAAAGAGCTTAGGTGAATACGCTATTTATTCAACAAGAGCTTCATCGACCCTTACTCTGCCTCACCTTGAGGATATAGAAAAAAATGCCTTTGAAGGCGTAACGATTAAACAGCTTGTTCTTGAAAATGTTGTAAATGTTTATGATATTCCTGATAATTGCATCGTTTTAATTGGTACCGATGTGGAAAACGGAGCCATTTCCGAAGCAACAGACTCAACAATTTATGCACCTGCAGATTCTTTGGTTGCAGATTATTGCATTGCTAACGGTCTTAATTATATAGAGTTTAACGAAACTAATCCGATTATAACCAATACGGCAGAAAAAATAACCGGTTACGACCAGGACCTTGACTTTGAAGCCTTAGGCTTTAACCTTAGCTATTCCTGGTATGGCTGTAATAAAGAGGATTGCTCCGATGCAGTATTGCTTGATACCGGCGATAGCACTTACAGACCGATAGGCCGTTATGACAGCTCTTATAATGATGAAGGCGATTATAAATATTACTATTGCATTGCAAGAAGTTTTGAAAACGGCAATGTTGTTAACATAAAAAGTAACCTTGTGCGTAATACATTTGCTTACATAAGGTCGTTTAGTGATAAAACGACTATCGAATATGATATCGGCTACATTTATTCTAATGAACTGAACAGCAAAGAGCTTATAAAAAATATATCCTTGGAAGAGGGCTGTTATAAGGTAAAGCCTTCCCACCTTTACGGTAGCGTAGCATCCTACGGTACAGGCTCGGTTATTGATATTTATGATAGTGGGGAAATACTTTTCTCATACACACTTATTTTAGATGGCGATGTAAACGGTGATGGTTATGTTGATGCTATGGACTGCCACGTGATTGGATTAGCTCAAAACAATTTAGTTGAGATTGAGGATGAAAACTACAGTATGGCTGCAGCTTGGTTTGATGGTAGCGACGGTGTATCTGCCCAGGACTATCAAGCAGTTGTAAATAAAGCGCTGGCACAATATTAATTTATTATTAAAAGCAAATTCCTTTTATGGGGATTTGCTTTTAACATTTTATAATATAAATTATATAATAAAGAAGGAATATTTAATTGCTTATTTGTATCATTTTATAGTTGACTTTAATATACACCTATGATATATTATTAACAACCGATAGAGGTGCATTTTGCTATCAGTAGCTGTAGCGCAAAGGTTTGCCCAAAACTGCTATGGTGAAAGGAGCAGGTGCCGAAGTCGACCTTTGGCAAAGGTCGGTCTGGCAATAAGGAATAATATCTTTATTGTTGTCACTCCTTTGGAGTGGAGAGCTATCTTGCATAATTTTATACCAATAGTGTATTTTTGTGTGGATAGTTGCTTTTCGGCAGCTATTATTTTTTTGAGAAATCAAAGGAGAAAATCACAATGAAAAAGACAGTTTTTACAGGTGTAGGTACAGCAATTGTTACGCCAATGAACGCAAACGGTGTTGACTATGAGGCTTTCGAGCGCCTTATTGAGTGGCAGATTGCAGAGGGTGTAAATGCTCTCGTTGTTGCAGGTACAACAGGTGAGGGCTCAATTCTTACCGATGAAGAACACAAGGCAGTTCTTAAATTTTCTGTAGACGTAGTTAAGGGCAGAGTTCCGATTGTAGCAGGTACAGGCTCAAACGATACAGCATATGCTATAGAGCTTACAAAGTACGCTTGCGAAATCGGTTGCGATGCAATGCTTCTTGTTACACCTTACTACAACAAGGCTACACAGCGTGGGCTTATTGAGTCCTTCACAGCTATTGCAGATGCTTCTACAAAGCCTTGTATTCTTTACAACGTTCCTTCAAGAACAGGCTGTAATTTAACTCCTGCTTCTTGTGCTATTCTTGCAAAGCACGAGAATATAGTAGGTATTAAGGAAGCAAGTGGCAATATTTCACAGGTTGCTGAAATTGCAGCGCTCACAAATGGTGAATTCGATATCTATTCAGGTAACGATGACCAGATTGTTCCACTCATGTCATTAGGTGGCAAGGGCGTTATTTCTGTTGTTGCAAACATTCTTCCAAAGAAAACAGTTGAGCTTTGCGATAAGTTCTTTGCAGGTGACCTTGCAGGTAGCTGCAAGCTTCAGCTCGACTTACTTCCTCTTATTAACTCCCTTTTCTGTGAGGTAAACCCAATCCCTGTTAAGGCTGCAACTGCTGCTATGGGCTATGGCGATAACTATGTTCGCCTTCCACTTACAACAATGGAGCCTGAAAACGAGGAGAAAATGAGAGCTCTTATGAGAGAGCAAGGTCTTAATGTATGAGTTTTGCCTCCCTGGCGAAGGGAGGGGGACCGCACCGAAGCTCGTCTTTGGTGTGGTGGAGGGTTCTAGCACCGTTAGGTGCGTATAATTGATGGCACACTTGTGTGCTGAAACCCTATGGAGATTGCTATGATAAACGATAACTTAACAATAAATAACAACACCCTTTACTTCGGTGGCAAAAGCACGGTAGAATTAGCCGAAAAGTATGGTACACCCATTTACGTTATGGATGAACAAACCATACGAGAAAATTGCCGCAAATACGTAAGGTCAATGCAAAAGTATTTCGGTGAGAGTGCAAAGCCATTCTATGCAAGTAAGGCTTGCTCATTTAAAAGAATCTACAGCATTGTTGAAAGTGAAGGTATGTGTGTAGACGTTGTTTCCTGTGGTGAGCTTTATACAGCAAGGTCTGCAGGCTTCAATATGAAAAACGTGTGCTTTCACTCAAACAGCAAAAACGATTTTGATATAGCCTTTGCTATTGATTGTGGTGTGGGCTGCTTTGCTTGTGATAACGAAGAAGAGCTTGAAGCAATCAGCCGTATAGCAGGTGAGAAGGGCGTAACACAGGAGATTATTTTCAGAGTTACACCGGGTATAGATACCCACACCTATGAGGCTGTTAATACAGGTAAGGTGGACTCTAAGTTCGGCTTCCCTATAGAAACAGGCGCTGCAATGAGTATTACCAAAAAGGCTCTAACATTACCGAATATCAAGCTAATGGGCTTCCATTGTCACGTTGGCTCACAGCTTTTTGAATCAAGCGTTTTTGTACGCTCTGCAGAGATAATGCTTCAGTTTATTGCAGACGTTAAGGCACAAACAGGCTTCGAGGCAGGTGTGCTTGACCTTGGTGGTGGCTACGGTGTAAGGTACACAGAAAATGATCCTGTTATAGATATTGAGGATAATATCCGTCAAGTAGCAGAGTATGTAAAGGCAAAGTGTACAGAGCTGAAACTCAACGTTCCTGAAATTCACCTTGAGCCTGGCAGAAGCATTGTGGCAGATGCAGGTATTACTCTCTACAGAGTAGGCAACGTTAAGCGTATAGAGGGCTACAAAAACTACGTTTCAATAGATGGTGGTATGACAGATAATCCACGCTACGCCCTTTATGAATCACAATATACGGTTGTTGCTGCAGATAAAGCAGAAGAAAATTGTGATTTTCTTTGTGACCTTGTAGGCAGGTGCTGTGAAAGTGGCGATATTATTCAGCCACAAATTAAACTCCCGCAGTCAGTTAAAAGGGGAGACCTTATAGCAGTTTTAACTACAGGCGCATATAACTATTCAATGGCATCCAACTACAACAGAATCCCTAAATTACCTGTTATTATGGTAAACGGCAGCGAGGACTACGTTGCAGTTAAGGGCGAAACATTAGAGGATATAATAAGAAACGATATGTAAGATTAAAGGCAACCTACCGAATGGGTAGGTTGCCTTTTTTAAACCGTAATTAATTATATACCGGTTGTATTCAATTCGCTTTTGTATTTTCCATTTGTTGCAACTACAGAATATTTACTATATGAAGCTCTGATTGGTCCATTGTCTTTAAAAGTATATGATGTGTGTTTGCCACCATTTACATGGTCAAGATGTTCCCAATATTTGTGGTGAACATTATAACCGTATAT
>JAZSJL010000221.1:0-9735 GCA_045534355.1 Acutalibacteraceae bacterium | reverse complement strand
AGTAGGCGAGAGTGGTATGGGTAGCTACCACGGTAAGGCAGGGTTCATGGCGTTTTCTCACGAAAAGAGCATACATACAAAGGTCAGCTGGTACGATTTTCCTGTAAGGTACGCTCCACACAATAAAATTTTTGAATTAATTTCACATATTTATATGAGATGAGGTATTTATATGAACAAAATAGTAAAAAACATTGCAATTGGTGCAGGTGTGGCTGCAGGTGCGACAGTAGCATTCCACTTCATAAATAAGGCTGTTCACAAGGACATTTGTATGATAGGCCACAGAGGCTTTAGCTCCAGGCCCCCTGATAACACAGAGGCATCCTTTTTAGGTGCAATAGCCAACGGCTCAGGAGGTATAGAAACCGATGTTCGTATAACAAAAGACGGTGTTTTTGTTGTTAATCACAACGATGAAGCAAAGTTTATCGACGGCACAGAGCTTTTAGTTGCAGAGGCTACGTTCGAGGAGCTTTCAGCAAAACCACTTCTTAATACAAAGAGCGATGAGGTTGTTTATATTTGCACGTTCCAAAGGTACCTTGAAATCTGCAGAGATGCCAATATGGTTTGCTTTATAGAGCTTAAGGGCGATTTTACAGATGAGCAGATAAATGAGCTGTTCACAATGGCAGATGAAATCTACGACCTTTCAATGTGCTCACTTCAATCCTTTGAGTTTGAAAATCTTGTGAAAGCACATAAGGCATTCCCGAAGCTTCAGATAATGCTTACCTGGAGTAAAGAGTGTGGAGATTATCACAAATGCCTTGAATATGGATTTGATATAGATTCTCACTACAAGTCAATAACTCCTAAAATGATTAAAGAATTTCACGAAAAAGGCTTAAAGGTAGGTCTTTGGACAGCAAATGATATTATATCCCTCAACTACTGCCGTGCTCTGGGCGTAGACTACATAGAATCCGATGTATTCGGTGGATAATGAAAAACAGAAACCTTCAACTGTTCATTGAACAGTTGAAGGTTTTGACTTTTGATAATTTAATTATTGGCAAAGTGCCTTTGTATCTCTTGCGATTGCAAGCTCTTCGTTTGTTGGAACAACGAATGCACGAACAGGGCAGCCCGGCTTTGTAAGCTCGATTTCCTCGCCACGAACCTCGTTTGCCTTTTCATCAAGCTGGATGCCCAGGTATGAAAGGTTCTTGAGTACATCCTCACGGAGATCGATACAGTTTTCACCGATACCGCCTGTGAAGGCAATAACGTCTACACCATCCATAGCAGCAACGTATGAACCGATGTATTTACGAATCTGGTACCACTGAATATCTCTTGCAAGCTTTGCTCTCTCGTTGCCTTCCTGTGCAGCAGCTTTAACAGCTCTGTCGTCTGAGTGAACGCCTGAAACACCGAGAACACCACTCTCTTTGTTCATAATCTTATCCATTTGGTCTGGGTTAAGGTTATGCTTTTTCATAATGTATGTTACAACAGATGGGTCGATACCACCACAGCGTGTACCCATTGCAAAACCGTCAAGAGGAGTAAGACCCATGCTTGTGTCAAGCACCTTGCCGTCTTTAATAGCTGTAATTGAGCAACCGTTACCAAGGTGGCATGTAATGAGCTTGATGTCTTTAAGGTCTTTACCTACGATTTCTGCTGTTCTGTATGCAACAAATCTGTGTGAAGTACCGTGTGCGCCATAGCGACGGATATGATCCTCTTCATAGTACTTGTACGGGAGTGGGAAGATGTAGCTTGTAGCAGGCATTGTGCTGTGGAAAGCGTTGTCAAATACAGCAACCTGTGGAACACTGTCACCGAATACCTCGTTGCAGCACTTAATACCTACAACGTGTGCAGGGTTGTGGAGTGGTGCAAGAGCGCTAAGGTAGTCAATTTTCTGGAGAACATCGTCATTGATGATAACGCTTTCTGTGAAAAGGTCACCACCCTGAACAACTCTGTGACCGATTGCATTGATTTCCTCAAGGGAGTCAATAACCTTACAGTCGCCAATTGTGAGAGCATCCTTAACAATGTTGAATGCTACTCTGTGGTCAGGAATGTCAACGTATTCGTCGAAGCTTCTGCCGTCGAATGTAGAGCCCTTTGTGTGGCTCATATCTGTAGCAATTGATTCACAGATACCCTTTGCGAGAACTTTTTCTCCATCCATATCGAAAAGCTGATACTTAAGAGAGGAGCTTCCGCAGTTAATTACGAGAATTTTCATTAATATACCTCCAAATTAAAGGCTAAATTTCTGTTTCGGAAATTTAAACCGATTGTAATTGTGTAAAATACTTACTAAGGTATTATGATACCACTAAATAAAAGTTTTTCAAGTATTATTAAATAAATATAGGAAAAGAGGGGGAGAGTCGGTTGAACTACGGAATTGTGGCAGAATTCAATCCGTTTCACAATGGTCACAGGTATATTGTTGATGCATTGAAGAACGGTGGTGAAAATACTGTAACGGCAGTAATGTCCGAAAGCTTTGTTCAGCGTAGCGAGTGCGCCTGTGCTTCTCCCTATATAAGAACGCAAATGGCTCTTGAAAATGGAGTAGATTTAGTTCTTTCTCTGCCTGTAGTATATGCAACTGCCTCTGCTGAACGGTTTGCCAATGCAGGTGTTTCTGTGCTTTCCTCTTTGGGTGTTATAGATGCTTTAGGCTTCGGCTCCGAGTGTGGCGACAAGGCACTTATTACCACCTGTGCCAAGGCTTTGCTTGATGATAATTTGAATTTATTGATTCAAAAGCATTTGCAGGAGGGTGTATCGTACCCTGAAGCTCGCTATAAGGCTTTGGAGGAGCTTTACGGAAATACTGTTGCACAAATTGTTTCTGCACCTAACGATATATTAGGTGTTGAGTATACAAAGGCAATTCTCAAAAGCGAAACAGGTATGGATATTAAACCTGTTAAGCGTATAGGCGTAGCCCACGATTCTAAGGAGTTCACGGAAAGCATCTGCTCTGCCTCTGCAGTAAGAGAAATGCTTTTGAATAACGAGAATGTGAAGAATTTCCTTTCTCCTGAAACCTACAGCATTTTAGAGGGTGCAATGCATGAAGGCAAGGCACCTGCAGATTTCGGTAAATTAGAGTCGGCTATACTTTATAAGCTCCGTACAATGAGTGTGGAGGATTTTTCAAAATTGTGCGATGTAAGCGAAGGTCTTGAATACAGGCTCTATACAGCAGTGAGAAGCTCCTCAACTCTTAATGAGGTACTTGAAAAAGTTAAAACAAAAAGGTATACTCTTTCAAGAATAAGAAGAATAATTCTTTGTGCATTTCTGGGCATTTCAAAGCAACAGGTGGAAGAGCCGGTGCCGTATATAAGAGTGCTTGGCTTCAACGAAAATGGTGCAAGGCTTTTAAAGGAAGCAAAGGTAAACGCTACTCTTCCTATTGTTACAAAGCCCTCGCAAATCCAAAAAATAGGTCAGTCAGCACAAAAGCTTTTTGACCTTGAGTGCACGGCAAGGGATTTGTTTTCTCTTGCATTACCACAGCCGGATGTTTGTGGTAAGGAAATGACGGATAAGATTATAGTAAAGGATTAAATATGGATTTAATAGTAATCGGTGGTGGTGCTGCAGGTCTTATGGCAGCAGGCACAGCCGCAAAAAACGGATTAAGCGTAACTCTTTTTGAGCGCAACGATAAGCTTGCACGCAAGGTAGCAATCACAGGCAAGGGCAGGTGCAACGTTACGAATAATTGCCCTATGCTCAACGATTTGATTGCTAACGTGCCTGTAAACGGCAGATTTCTTTATGGTGCTTTTTCAAGATTCACCACAGACGATACAATAGACTTTTTCGAGGGTCTTGGTGTGCCTCTTAAAATTGAAAGAGGCAACAGAGTTTTCCCTGTTTCCGACAGAGCACTTGATATTGTAGATGCACTTAATAAGTACATAACACAGAATGGTGTTAAAAGAAAAACTGCAAGGGTAACCGAGCTTATTATTGAGGATGGTGCCGTTAAGGGGTGCAAAACAGAGGATGGCGCAGAGCACTATGCTGACAACGTGCTTGTGGCAACAGGTGGTAAATCCTACCCTGTAACAGGCTCAACAGGTGACGGTTATAAATTTGCAAAGCAGGCAGGTCACACCATAACAGAGCTTAAGCCATCACTTGTACCTCTCGAGTGTCACGAGGGCTGGTGTACAGATGCACAGGGGCTTTCCCTTCGCAACGTAGAAATTCAGGTTGAAGATACAAAAACCTTCAAAACCGTATACAAGGATTTTGGTGAGATGCTGTTCACTCACTTTGGTGTGTCGGGACCTATGATTCTTTCAGCCTCATCACATATGCGAAATATGGAGAGGGGAAGGTACGTTATTCACATAGACTTCAAGCCTGCCCTTACTCACGAGCAGTTAGACAAAAGATTGCAAAGAGATTTGCTGGAGTGCTCCAACAAAAATCTTTTCAATACGCTTTCTCTTATGCTTCCTCGCAAAATGATACCTATAATTGTTAAATTATCCGGTCTTAACGGAAACATAAAGTCAAATCAGGTTACAAAGGAAATGCGTGAAACACTTGTGTATCTTCTTAAGGATATACGTCTTACCGTAACAGATTTCAGACCTATAGAGGAAGCAATCATTACCTCAGGTGGCGTAAGCGTTTCAGAAATAGACCCAAAGACTATGAAAAGCAAGCTTGTGGATGGCTTGTATTTTGCCGGTGAGGTAATAGATGTTGATGCCTATACAGGTGGCTTTAATTTGCAGATAGCATTTTCAACAGGCCACCTTGTTGGGGATAGTATTGATTAATGAGAAGATAGGAGTGAGGAGTTAGGAGTGAGGAGTTTTGGAACGCTTAAGCGTTGATTATAATGCTTTGCGTAAAAGTATTGAAACTCTTCTCAGAAAACTCCGATTCCGTATGTAATAAAAATGAAATTTGGAAATTGGTGATGGAAGAAGGTCTTGTTAAGTCAAGCGAAAGCAATTAAAATAGTGTCGCAGACCCTTAATTCCTCACTCCTCACTCCTAATTCCTAATTTTAAGTATTCCGGAGGAATAATTATGGCTATAATTAATATCGCAATCGACGGTCCTGCAGGAGCAGGTAAAAGCACAATAGCAAAGAAAGTTTCAAAGGAGCTTGGCTTTATCTATGTTGATACAGGCGCTCTCTACCGTGCTGTTGGTCTTAACGCATTAAAACTTGGCAAAAACACAAGGTCAGAGGAAGAGGTTATTCCTACCCTTGAGGGCTTACAGGTATCGCTTCGTTTTGTAAATGGTGAGCAGAGAGTTTTTCTCGGTGAAGATGACGTTTCTGCGGCTATCCGTCAGAATGAGGTTTCAATGGCTGCATCAAACGTTTCTGCAATTCCAAAGGTAAGAGAGTTCCTTTTTGAATTACAACGTAGCATTGCACGTGAGAATAACTGCCTTATGGATGGCAGAGATATAGGTACTGTCGTGCTTCCGAATGCACAAATAAAAATATATCTTACAGCATCAGCAGAGGCTCGTGCAGACAGACGCTATAAGGAGCTTATCGAAAAGGGTCAGCAGGTGGATTATGCTGAAATCCTCAAGGAAATAGAGCTTCGTGATTATCAGGATACTCACAGAGAAATAGCACCTCTCAAAAAGGCTGATGATGCAATACTTGTAGATACAACAAAGCTTACTCTTGAAGAATCTATCGAGTATATTCTTAACGTTATTAAGGAGCGTTTATAATGCCCGTTATTTTAGCTGAAAAGGCAGGCTTTTGCTTTGGTGTTGACAGAGCCATTAAGCTCATTGAAAAGCTGGTGGAGGATGGTAGTAGTGTTGCCACATTAGGACCAATCATTCACAATCAGCAGGTAATAGATTCCCTTGCCCAAAGAGGGGTAAAGGTTGTAGAGAGTCCTTCACAGGTGGAGGAGGGTACAGTTCTTGTTTTGCGCACCCACGGTGTTACGAGAGACGTGCTCCAATCTGTAGAGGCTTGTGGCTGTGAATATATAGATGCTGTGTGTCCGTTTGTAAAAAAGATTCACAAAATCATACTGGATAATTCATCTGAAGATGTAGTTACTCTTATTGCCGGAGACTGCAATCACCCCGAGGTAAAGGCAATAACAAGCTGTGCTAAAGGCGAAAGCTTTGTTGTCGGAAACGAAGAAGAATTGTGTCAGCTTATAGAAAATAACCCTCATATTTCTCAAAAGCCGATTATTTTTGTTTCTCAGACAACTTTTAGCATAAAAGAATGGAAAAAAACCGTAAAAAAAGTAAATTTACTATGTACAAATGTGAAAATATTTGATACAATATGTAGTGCGACCGAAGAAAGGCAGAATGAAGCAGAGGCATTGTCCCGTAGCTGTGACGCAATGGTCATAGTCGGTGGCAGGCATTCCTCAAACACTCGCAAGCTTTTAGGCGTGTGTGAGAAAAATTGCCCATCCTTCCTTGTTGAAACAGCCTCTGAGCTAAATGGTATCAGGTTCAAGGGCTTCAACACCGTCGGTCTGACTGCGGGTGCATCTACTCCCGCCGGTATTATAAAGGAGGTACATAAAACCATGTCCGAAATTCTCAAGGAAAACAATATGATTGAGGAGGAAAGTGTGCTTGACTCTGCAGCAGATAATTTCGATTTCGAAGCTGCATTAGAGGAATCACTCAGTAGTATGAACAATGACCAGAAGGTTGTTGGTACAGTATTGAGCATTTCTCCAACAGAGATTCAGGTTGATATCGGCAGGAAGCAGACAGGCTATATTCCATACAGCGAATACAGCAATGACCCAAGCGCTGATCCAAAAGCTGAGCTTAAAGTTGGCGACACACTTAACCTTATCATCATGAAAACAAACGACCAGGAAGGCGTTACAATGCTTTCCAAGAAACGTTACGATGCTATCGCAGCATGGGATACAATCGTTAGCGCAGAGGGAACAGATACCATTCTCGAAGGCGTAGTTACAGAGGTTATCCGTGGTGGTGTTATCGTTGTTTCAAACAATGCACGTCTTTTCATCCCGGCTTCACTTGCAACAGCAAATCGCAACGACAAGCTTGAGGACCTTCTCCACACAACTGTTAAGTTCAAGGTAATTGAAGTTAACAAGCAGAGAAGAAGAGCAGTTGGCTCAATCCGTGCAGTTCTTAAAGAAGAAAGAAAAGAAGCAGAAGCAGCATTCTGGGCAACAGCTCAGGTTGGCGAGGTTCGTAAGGGTGTAGTTAAGTCCATTATGAAGTTCGGTGTTTTTGTTGACATTGGTGGCGTTGACGGTATGATTCACATCTCCGAGCTTTCTTGGAGCAGAATCAAGGACCCATCAGAGGTTGTTAGCGTTGGCGACCAGGTTGAGGTTACAATCAAGGCTCTCAATCCGGAAAAGAAGCAGATTGCTCTCGGCTACAAGAAGCTTGAGGACAATCCGTGGGAAATCTTCAAGAGCAAGTATTCAGTAGGCGACGAGGTTGAGGTTGAAATTGCTAACTTCACAGACTTCGGTGCATTTGCTCACATCCTTCCGGGTGTTGATGGTCTTATCCACATTTCACAGATTGCAAACAAGCACGTTGCAAAGCCTGCAGACGTACTTAAAATCGGTGAGAAGGTAATGGTTAAGATTACTGAAGTTAACGAGGAGAGAAAGAGAGTTAGTCTTTCAATCCGTGCACTTCTTCCTGAAGAGGTTGTTGAGGAAGCTCCTGCAGCTGAAGAAGCTCCTGCAGCTGAAGAAGCTCCTGCTGAGGATGCTGAATAATCCGGTTACGGTATAAACTGTAATTCATAAGCCGTAGAAAGAAATCTTTCTACGGCTTGTTTTATAGAAAAATCAAGGAGGTGCAACTTTGTATTGTCAGGAATGTCACAAGCAGAGTCCGGAGAATTTTGAAACCTGTGCATATTGTGGTGCGAAGCTTGCACCAAAAAAGAAGCGTCAGCCCTCTGTTTTTGAAAAGAAAAATAAAAAACAGAAGCCGATACCTCTTAAGCTTATAATTGCAGGGCTTCTTGTTTTTGCATTGGTGTTAAGCATAGCAGCTGTTTTCACAGCAACAATAACAGGCTCCAAGCCTGAAAGAGTTGTAAAAAATTTCGTTGCTTCAATATCTGCACAGGATGAAAAGCTGTACTATTCTCTTTATGATGACGGAATAAAGGATTATAAAAGAGAAAATCGATACTATGGCGAAGAAGAAACCTTCGAGAATATGGTTGCCCCTATGCACGAAAGTCACGAATTCTACAAAGAAAATTGTGGTGTGAATTACAAGCTTACATATTCAATTAAGTCCTATGAAACATTATCAGAGGAGAATTTAGTTGAATATCAGAAAATGCTGGAAGAAAAGTTTTCATACATTAAAGCACCGTCAAGAGTAGACGTGCTTAGTGTAGAAATATGCTGTAAGGGCGAAAAAGGCGAGTATACCAGTGTTTATAAGGATTTCTGGTGTATGAAAATTAAAGGTAAATGGTATAAGGTGGATAAAACTGTATATACCGAATACGAAAAATTAAACACGGTAGCATAAAGCAACAATCTTGATTGAGTTTGTTGCTTTATTTTTGTCGAAAAACGCATTATTTTGTTTTTTGTACAAAAAAATGTCTAAATTGTCAAAAAATATTTGACAATTTAACAAAATTATGATATTCTCTTAATAAGAATATACTCTGAAGTGGGTGATTTTTTGGTCGGTGAACAGCGTGTTGATTACAACAGTCTGTCAGATGACCGTCTTGCTACTCTTGCACAGGGTGGCGACGAGGTAGCCTTTAACGTGCTTGCAGCCCGTTACCTTAAAATAAACCCTAAAATAACCAAATCATCATATCTTGAAATTGAAGATTTCGTGCAAGAGGCTATGTTCGGCTTTCTTAATGCAGTAAAAGCCTTCGATCCTGCAAGGGGTGTTTCCTTCAAGGCTTTTGCCTCAAGGTGTATGCATAACAGTATTTCCTCTGCTGTTACTCCACCTGTACCCGAGGTTTTGGTGGATGATGAAGCACAGGAAACTCTTTCAACAGACCCTAACGGTGACCCTCTCGATTTAGTCATAGGTAGTGAGGAACTTGACCGGGTTCTTGCAGAGTGCGAGGTTTCGCTTTCAAAGCTTGAAAAAACTGTTCTTTTTCTCAGAGCAAGTGGTATGACCTATGCCGAAATAGGTGAAAAGTTAGGTATGATCGAAAAGGCTGTTGACAATGCTGTTCAACGTGCCAGAAAAAAATTAAAAAATGCATTAACCGAGTAAACGGTGAGAGTGGGTCAAGTATATCCGAAACAGCCTTAAATGAAGGGTTTTCGGAACTTTTGCCCGATTTGCCTTTGAAAGGCGACAGCCTGTCTGCAGTCAAATGCGACCAAAATTCCACGAAACCTCTTTCATTTAAGGTCGAAGAATTTTGTGATTAAGTATTTTCCACTCAGATGAGGCGAAAACGCAGTAAATCCTGACGGATTTACGAGTATTTTAACAAAATATGAGTGGAAAATACTATCCCAAAATCTGTTTCGGATACGCTTGACCCACTCTAATATATAAGTCCTCTTAGCTCAATAAGCAGAGCGTTGTTAAGTTACGGAATTATCCGAAACATTACAAAGGGTGGCGGTGCAATTCCGTTAGAGGGCAACATCATATTATAGCGAGGTAGCAAAAATGTACGAAGACAAGACACTCATCTGTAAAGAGTGCGGCAACGAATTTATTTTCACAGCCGGTGAACAGGAATTTTACGCAGAAGTCGGAGGC
>JAZSJL010000192.1:0-6932 GCA_045534355.1 Acutalibacteraceae bacterium | reverse complement strand
CTTGGCCTCCGACTTATTGTAAGGCTCCCTGCTATATGGAGTGCCCAACACACCAGGATATACAGGGCTACGTGGGTCTTATTGCAAATGGTTTTGAGAAAGAGGCTCTTGAGCTTATAAAACAAGATAATCCGTTGCCATCTTCTATCGGCAGAGTTTGTCCACACCCTTGTGAGGAAAAGTGTCGCAGAAAATTTGTTGATGAGCCTGTTTCTATTTGTGCTCTCAAACGCTTTGCAGCAGATTCATATACTGACTACGTGCCACAGTGCCAGGCTCCTAACGGCAAGAAAGTTGCAGTTGTGGGTGCAGGCCCTGCAGGTCTCTCATGTGCATATTTCCTTGCACTTAAGGGCTATAAGGTCAGAGTTTATGAGGCTCAACCCAAGGCAGGTGGTATGCTTCGCTACGGTATACCTGCGTATAGATTACCTAAAGATATTCTTGATGAAGAAATCAAGTGTATTGAAAAAATGGGCGTTGAGTTAATTTACAATAAAAAATTAGGTACAGATTACACGGTAGAGTCGCTTAAGGCTGAAAATGATGCTGTGTTTATCGGTATTGGTGCGTGGAGCTCAACAAGGCTTGGCTGTGAAGGTGATGCAGCACAAGGTGTTGTTGGTGGTATAGATATGCTCTACAGCATTGCCTGTGGTGAAAAGGTTCAGCTTGGCGACAACGTTTGTGTTGTTGGTGGCGGCAATACTGCTATAGATGCTGTGCGTACGGCAGTGAGGCTGGGTGCTCGAAAAGTAACTCTTATATACAGAAGAACAGAAAAAGAAATGCCTGCAGAGGTTGAGGAAATCAGAGATGCCCGTGATGAGGGTGTTGAGTTTAAATTTCTTGCTTCACCGGCTGAAATAATTACCGAAAATGGTAGGGTGACGGGCATAAAACTACAGAATATGCAGTTGGGTGAGCCTGATGCATCCGGAAGAAGAAGCCCTGTACCTATTGAGGGTAGCACAGAAGTAATCCCTTGCAGTACAGTAGTATCTGCAATCGGTCAAAGGGTTGTAGGAGAGGGGCTCGAGAGCCTTCAGCTTACAAAAAAGGCTACAATTGCAGTAGATGAAAAAAGTTATATGACCTCTATAGAGGGTGTTTTTGCTGCAGGTGATGCAATAAATAAGGGGCCTGATATTGCTGTTCGTGCAATTGCAGGTGGTAAATATTCTGCATACGCAATAGATTGCTACCTTAAGGGTGAGGAGTGCAAAGCAGAATTACCACGGTATTCAGTTAATAAATCCTTCGATGCATCCGTGCTGGAGGGTACTCCCGTTGCAGAAAGGTGTCAGGTTAAGCTGCAGCCTGCAGGGGAGCGTAAAAATAATTTCACAGAGGCTGCCTTTACTTTCACAAGAGATGAGGCAATGAAAGAGGCTTCAAGGTGTCTTGAATGTGGCTGCGCAAGTGTGTATAGCTGTGAATTACTTCCCTTAGCAAGACGGTACGGAGCCTTTGAAGGTGAGATTTTCGGCGCAACACGACAATACCCGAAGGATAAGAGTCATCCTTTTATAGTGAGGGATAACTCAAAGTGTATTCTGTGTGGCCAATGTGTACGAGCCTGTAAGGAAATTACAGGAATAGAAAATCTCGGTTTGTTTGGCAGAGGTTTCGGCACTTTGCCTCAAAGTGCATTTAACCTTCCTTTGGCAGAAAGTAACTGCGCTTCCTGTGGTGCTTGTGTGAACGTGTGCCCCACAGGTGCACTTACCTCAAGAGTACCAGCTGTCAAAAATCCACCGTTGCCATTTGTTGATGAGCCTTACGTATGTCAGCTTTGCACAGAGCATTGTAAGTTTACAAGGCGCTCTGTAAACGGAAGAGTGGTCAAAATGATACCGGCGAGCCTTGGAAGAAGCTGTTCTTTGGGTGTTTTCCTTGAACCTGTCAGACAGAATATGGGTGAAAATACAACGGAAGAACAGAAGGTATCACTCAAATCAAGGCTTTTAGGCTCATTGGAGCTGTATAAGGGCGAAGCTTTGGCAGATGTTTCTTTAGAATCAATACTTGAAGTGTCAATTTGATAGGTGCGTGTGTACAAAATAACACTCGTATTTTGTCTAAATTGCCGAACACCCTGTAAACTCTTGTGATATCAAGGGTTTTGGCGTGGTGGGGCATTAAAAAAACTTGCTTTTTTACTAAAATAAAAGCAAATTATATGTTGACATTCAAGCTCGATTGTAATATAATGTTTATAAATTATAAGTGTGGGTATATCTATGCCCATATGTGTTAATGGGACTTTCCCAAATTCACAACAAAAGGAAGATATTATGAAGAAAGTACTTGCGATTTTTCTTTCCGTTTTGCTTATCTGCATCACTCTTGCGCCGATAGGCTCTGCGGCAAGCACTCCTCAGCTTTCCTTAAAGGTAATTGAGGGTAACTATTCAGGCACAGCTTCTCCGGCAGCAGCTGTTACAACAACTACATTCACAGTTGTTATCACAGCACCAAGGAATATTCAGAAGCTTGTCGGTGTAAACCTTTACTTCGAATTCGATCCTGCAGTTCTCGCAGTTGCCAAGGCTGGTCTTGCAGGTAGTGTGGATTCCAACAAGAACGAGATTCCTAACTTCAGTGGTCTCCTCGTTTCCGGTCTTAAGTCAGGCTCCACCAACGAATATGCTTTAGCTTGGATCCCATCAGGCGATGGTGTTTCAAAGAATCAGGCAAACGACCTTATGTACATAACATTCAATGTTATAGATACAACAAACGCACAGTCAGCATTAAGACTTTACGTTGACGAGTTCCGTACAGATGACGGCATCAACGACAACGATATTACAGTTACACAGCTTTGTGCAGATACAGTAATCAATTTCAATTTCCCTGAAAACACTCCACCTGCTACAATGGCACCGGTTGAGGACGGCGAGGCAGAAGATACCGAAAAGGCTAACGAGCTTCTCCAGCTTATCAGAGATATACTTAACGGCAATGGTGTTACATTCGCAGACTTTGCAGATGCTATTGCAAATACATTAGGTAACGCTGAAATCACAGACATCATAGAACAGCTTGTTGACGGTAATGTAGACATTTCAAATGGTTTTATCGGTTTCCTTAAGAGCCTTGGTCTTGATTTTGCTGCGTTCGAGGAGTTTCTTAACAAGATTATCGAGTTTATTTTAGGCCTCTTCGGTGGCGGTGACAATGGCGGAGAGACAGAAGATACAACAGCAGCAGGTGGCAACACAGCTACTACAGCAAAGGGCTCCGGTTCAGGCTCTGAGCAGACAGGTGACGTTGGTGTAGCTCTTGCAGCAACAGTTTGTGTACTTTCAAGCGCAGCATTCGTTCTCACAAGAAAGAAAAAAGAAATTATCTAAAAGAAATCGCAAGTTTCTGAAACACATAAAGCTCCCACAGTGATAAACTGTGGGAGCTTTTTTGTGCTGTATTTGATGGCTAATTTAGTCAAAAAACAAGTAGCTGTAAAAAACTTATCGTTTTTTACAGCTACTTTTAGTGCCGGTATATATTTACATGCCAAGCATAGAGGAAAACATACCTTTTTTCTTCTGCTTCTGTGGCTTATAAACAGGTGGATTTGCAAGTCGGAGCTTGGCACTTTTGCTCTTTGAAAGGTAAGAGATAATCTCCATAACAGGCTCTCTCATCGTATCGCCGAAATACTCTTCGCAGTTTTTAAGAAGGTCCATATTGTCAGAGATAGAAACACCAATGATTGTAACAGCTACAAGGCTCTGTGTATCGTTTGTGCCATCCTCATAAATATCATTGAGGAGCTTAAAGAGCTGGCGCATTTTGGTGCTATCGTTTTCACGCACAACTCTGAGGAAAACAGCATTTCCGTGGTTTACGAAAAAGTCCTCTGCAAGAAATTCGTCGTACATTTCAACGTTTCTTTTGTATTCCTCACGAAGCTCAGGGTAGAGCTTGGTGAAACGGTCGCAAAGGGTGTTAGCGTCGTAGGCAACAGCACCACTCTTTGCCTGTGTTCTTGAAACAGGGGTAGGGAGCTTTTTATTTGTAGAAGCTGTTTTACAATTGAAGGCTTTCTCAATTGTTTCGATATATTCTTCAAAAATGAATTTAAGATCTCTTTCGTCGAATACCTCTAAGTCCAACAGGCTGAGTGAAGCTCTTGGCATATCCTCATCGGGAGCATCGCTCTGGTCTGCAGTTGCAATGTGTAACGCAAGCTTTTCGCCTTCGTGAACTATTCTGATTCGACCACCTTCACCACGATACATAATTATAGATTTTTCGCCCTGAATAGTAACAGGTAATTCGGGTGGTTTTACACCTTCCGGATACTCTACCTCAAGACCTGCTTTTTTTACTGTTCCCTCAATACCTTTTATAATAAGGTTAAGGGCATAACTTTTTTCCAGCATTAATAATACCTCGCATATATTATTTATAACATTTTTGAATTATATCACATTAACTTGTGTTTGTAAAGTTGAATTATTGAACACCCTTCATTGTAAGAGAGATTCTGTGCTTTTTTACGTCTACGGAAAGAACCTTTACCTTGACAATTTCGCCAACCTTAAGAACCTCGGATGGGTGCTTAATGAACTTATCGCAAATCTGTGAGATGTGAACGAGACCATCCTGATGAACACCAATATCAACGAACACGCCAAAGTCGATAACGTTTCTTACTGTGCCTGTAAGCTCCATACCCTCACGAAGGTCCTCCATATTCATAATGTCGGAGCGTAGCATTGGCTTCGGTAAATCATCACGAATATCACGACCCGGTTTTTCAAGCTCACCAATTATATCTGCAAGGGTGAGAGTACCGATTTCGCAGATTTCAGCAACCTTCTGTATGGTGTATTCCTTAGCCTTTGCACCAATGCCTACAGCACCGTTTTGGGCAACGTCCTTCTGTGAATAGCCGAATAAATCCAAAAGCTTCTTTGCTGCATCGTAGCTTTCAGGGTGGACACCTGTGTTGTCAAGGGGCACCTTGCCGTTTGGTATCCTTAAGAAGCCTGCGCACTGCTGGAAGGCTTTAGGTCCTAAGCCCTTAACCTTCTTTAATTCAGTTCGAGATGCAAATGCACCATTCTCCTCTCTGTATGCAACAATATTTTTAGCAATTGCAGACGTAATACCTGAAATGTACTTGAGAAGCGATATAGAAGCCGTGTTAAGGTCAACACCAACTGCGTTTACACAATCCTCAACTACACCTGTAAGTGATTCGTTAAGCTGTGCAGGAGGTACGTCGTGCTGGTACTGTCCAACGCCAATGCTTCTTGGCTCAATTTTTACAAGCTCTGAAAGAGGGTCCTGCAAGCGTCTTGCAATAGAAACGGCAGAACGAACTGAAACGTCAAAGTCAGGGAATTCCTCTGCGCCTAATTTGGAAGCAGAGTAAACAGATGCACCAGCTTCGTTAACAACCATATATGAAACAGGTCTTGAAGCTTTTTTGATTGTATCGGCAATGAAAATTTCACTTTCCTTACTTGCTGTGCCGTTACCGATTGAAATGCAGTCAATGTTGAATTTGTCTATAAGTCCCAATACAGTCTTTTCAGACTCTGCAATTTTAGACTGTGGTGGAGTAGGGTATATAACTCCTGTGTAGAGCACCTTACTGTTTCCGTCAACAACAGCTAATTTACAGCCTGTTCTGTAGGCAGGGTCAACTGCAAGGACAGTTTTGTTCTTTATAGGTGGTTGCATAAGGAGTGGCTTAAGGTTTGAACCAAACATTTTAATCGCTTGCTCGTTTGCCTTTTCTGTAAGCTGGTTTCTTATTTCTCGCTCCAAAGAGGGGAATATAAGTCTTGAATAGCTGTCTCTTGCAGATTCCTTGCAGAATTCTGTTGATGAGCTACCTTCCTTTATAAAGAACTTAAAGAGAATATCTATTGCTGATTCATCGTCAATTTCAATAGTAACCTTTAATATGTCCTCATTTTCACCTCTGTTTATTGCAAGGATTCTGTGAGATGGAATTTTAGCCACAGGCTCTTGGTAATCGTAGTAGGTAGCATAAACGCTGTCATCCTCGGTTTTAGCAACAGAGCGAACACAGCCTCTTTTGTTTATAAGCTCCTTCAATGCTTTTCGTGCATCAGCAGAGTCGGAAATTGCTTCTGCTATAATATCAGATGCGCCCTGTAAAGCCTCTTCAGCGCTTTCAACGCCTTTTTCGGGGTTAATATATTCCGAGGCAATTTCTAATAAATCTACGCCCTTAAGGGTAAAGGAGAATAAAAGCTCTGCTAATGGCTCAAGACCCTTTTCTTTAGCCACAGATGCACGTGTTTTACGCTTCTGCTTGTAGGGTCTGTAAATATCCTCTACCTCTGCAAGCGTAACAGCATCTGCAACAGCCTTGCTGATTTCCTCTGTTAACTTGCCCTGCTCCTCAATGCTTGAAAGAACCTCTTCCTTGCGCTTTTCAAGGTTGCGCAGGTAGGTTAATCTGTCGTTGATTTCACGGAGCTTCTGGTCATCGCAGGAGCCTGTCATTTCCTTTCTGTATCGTGCAATAAAGGGGATGGTATTGCCGTCATCAATAAGTGCCACAATATTTTTAACGTGAAGCTCACTCATTGAAAATTCATTTTGTAGGGTTTTTAAAATATCCATGTGATCTTCCTTTATAATATAATGTATATATAATACCATAATTATAAACAATTGTCATCACATACTATTGAATTTAGCAATATTTTTTGATAAAATTCAAGTAAGGTTAGTCTTAAAAAGGAGAATATTATGAAGGTTCTTGCAGAACGTGCCAATGGTTTTTTGTATGTCGGTCCATTCATTATAATTTTATCATTGGCTTATTGCATCAGTTTCTTTAATTCAAACTATAATCCGGACGAAGCAGGTATTTCTTTTTTGCTTATTTTTTTCGACAAGAGGTTTCTTGTTTGGCTCATAGTGTATATAATTTGTTT
>JAZSJL010000185.1:0-7323 GCA_045534355.1 Acutalibacteraceae bacterium | reverse complement strand
GGAGTCTGGGCCGTGTCTCAGTCCCAATGTGGCCGTTCAACCTCTCAGTCCGGCTACTGATCGTCGACTTGGTAGGCCGTTACCCCACCAACTATCTAATCAGACGCGAGCTCATCTTTCAGCGGATTGCTCCTTTGGTATCTCGATGATGCCATCAAAATACGTTATGCGGTATTAGCGTTCTTTTCAAAACGTTATCCCCCTCTGAAAGGCAGATTGCTCACGCGTTACTCACCCGTCCGCCACTAAGAATTTTATCTCGTTGACCGAAGTCTCCTCAATAAAATCTTCGTTCGACTTGCATGTGTTAGGCACGCCGCCAGCGTTCGTCCTGAGCCAGGATCAAACTCTCTAAAAAATTGTATCATTAAGTTCTTTTCAGAACCTAAAAATCTTTTAAAGCTTTCTTAGCTCATTTGATACTCTAGCGTATCTTTCCTTACTTCTTTCGAAGTCCGAATTTTACTTTCGCATTATTGCGCTCAAAAAAATCTCAAGGGTTTTTTCTTTAATCGTTGTTTAATTTTCAAGGTTCGTTTGCGACCCTCTCTCAAGGGCGCCTTAAGATAATATCACAATCATCTGCCCTTGTCAACATCTTTTTTTCGTTTTTTTAAAACTTTTTTCAGAACTTCTCCACCGACCCGGGTGTTGCGATTTCCCACACCTCTTCGTCCGGCTCCCTGTCCTTTCGATGCCTTTTTCTTGGTTCGCTCGTCGTCGCCTTTTCAGCGCCAACAGTTGAGAATTATATCACCAGAATATGGAAATGTCAACACTAAAAATCAACTTTTTTCGACTTTATGTGCTGTGCTATCTTTTACTATATTTTGGTAGAACTTTTTGTATGAAATGCCCAATACGTTCAAATCATCATATAACTCTTTAAGAGGCACAAGTACAAAATCTCTTTCACCTATAAGCGGATGTGGTAATTTGAGTTCTTCCGTATCAGAAGATGCTCCTTCATACACCAATACATCTATATCAATTATACGAGGTCCGTTTTTGAATTCCCTTACCCTGCCCATAGCTGCTTCAATACCCAGGCAAACACCTAATAATGCATTTGGAGTAAGTGAAGTATCAATTTCCACAACAGAATTATAAAAGCTTCTTTGCTCTGTATATCCCCAAGGGGCAGTTTCATACACAGAGGAGCTTCTTAAAACAGTTATGGCAGGTACGAGAGAAAGACTTTCTATTGCTGATTCTATATTATTGTATCTGTCACCTATATTGGTCCCTATACCTAATACTGCCTTCATACCTGCTCCTCTTGTGAATCGTTATCTAAATATTTGTGTAAATCTGCTCTGTGCAAGCTTATCTCCACAGCAACATATTCGAAGTCTGCCTTGATAGGTGCCTCCGGCTTTTTGAGAAGGACTGTTACCGAATCGAGCAAATCATAGGCCTGCATTATAGCTACACAAACCTTGTGCGCAGCTGCCTCAATAAGGTCATAGCTTTTCTCGCAAAAAACTGCTCTGACAGTCTTTACGATTTTTGCATAGCTTACAGTATCATCAACGTTATCTGTTACTCTTGCTTTTTGGGCATTCAAAGCTGCTGTAATATCAAGATAAAAATTCTGACCATCAACCTTTTCTTCGGGATTCACACCGTGATATGCAAACAGCTTTAATCCTTTGATAATTATTTTATCCATAAACAATCATTTCCCTTTCACTGCTATTACTGTTTCCTTTACATCGTGCACACGCAAAACGTCAACACCATCCTCAGCAAGAAGTCTTGCTACTGCAACGCTACCCTCTAATCTCTCTGATGGGTCGGTTGTACCTGTAAGCTCACCTATAACTCTTTTTCTCGATGCACCAATTAACAATGGTGAAAAACGTAGCAGCACGTCACAGCTTGATAACAGCTCTATATCGTGATTTCTGTTTTTACCGAAGCCGATACCACAATCATAGCAAAGACATTCTTTTGCAATGCCGAAATCCAAAGCTTGCTTTCGCACCCTTGAGAAAAAGGACAAAACATCCGACACAACGCCCTTGTCATATTGAACTACGTCATTTGACGTGCCGTTGCCTGTGTGCATAAAAATCCAGCCACAACCGTATTTTTTTATAACTGTAGCCATTGCTTCATCGAAGCAACCACTTTCGTCGTTGATTATTTGCACTCCCATAGATGCTGCCAGCTCTGCAACGGCAGGTCTGAAGGTATCTATTGATACAGGTACTGTGGAGTTTTCCAAAATACAAGGCAGAAATTCTTGCACCCTTAAAAGCTCCTCTTTCTCACTTGCAAGAGTATTTCCCGGTGCAGTAGAGCAAGCGCCCACATCTATAATGTCGGCGCCCTGCTTGCAAAGTGTATTGACTTTTGATTTTATTGCATCCAAAGAAAATGATTTACCACCATCAAAAAAAGAATCAGGAGTAACGTTAAGGATTCCCATAACCAGTGGTGTTTTCTTTTCCTTGCACAGTTCAACAAAAGAAAACATTATTATTTTCCACCTAACAGTAAAGACATTACCTCTGCTCTTGTACGTGCATCGCTACGAGCCGTTCCACGCAGAGCCGAGGTCTGTGTTTGTGACCCTGCTGCTTTTATGCCTCGCATTGTCATACAAAGGTGCTCTGCTTCAATAATAACGGCTACACTTTTTGCCTCAAGCTCATCGTACAGGAAGTCTGCAATCTGTGTTGTAAGACGCTCCTGCACCTGTGGGCGTTTTGCATATACGTTTACTATTCTTGCAAGCTTTGAAAGACCTATAATTTTTCCATCTGAAGGAATATAGGCAATATGTGCTTTACCCACAAAAGGAAGCAGGTGGTGCTCACACATAGAATACAATGGTATATCTCTTACAATTACCATTTCATCATTGCCCTTTTCATTAAACAATTTAAGGTGCACGTGAGCATCCTCTGAAAGCCCTGCAAAAACCTCCTCGTACATATTAGCAACCCTTTTAGGAGTTTCCAAAAGACCTTCTCTGTCAGGGTCCTCCCCTATAGCCTCAAGAATATCTCTGACGGCTCTCTCTATCTTCTCTTTATCCATACTACACCTCAAAAGAATATATCAATCGTATTCATTGTTTCGTTATTCATATAATAAAACTTACTTGCACCCGGGGTCACAGGAATATCTGCTTCTTTATATATATTGTATATAGCACCTTCTGTAAAAAGAGTATTCATTGCCTGAGCAGCAACGGCACCATTGGGGAAACGGAGCTCAACAATAGATTGATTATTGTACTTTGCATTGTTTACTGCATTGTAAACCATTGATTCAAACACATCTCCGGAGCCAACCGGTATATCTGAACCTTCCATAACAAAGTAGTTATGCTCGGTGTCAGTTGTCAAAGGCACAACCTGATATAAATTCCTGTGGTTTCTCAAAAGCTCCTCTGTGTTTATATTAAAATAAGTATGAAGCAATACAGCATTGGTGCTCTGTGGGTCGTCGTGTGTAACATCCACAAAATAATGCTTGTTGTTTATGGTTACGTAGCTCCACATATGTGGTACGTAATTAACACCGTCCTCTGTTGACTCACCTGTTATAACACGATTATCTATATCGAGCTTATTAAGAAGGTACTGAAATGCTCTGGAGTAGCCCTCGCACCCTGCCTTACCCTCTACAAGGCAGCCGTAAATATTATTGGCATTGCTACCCTCAACAGGTGCTTCATATGTACAATGAGTTATGATGTAATCGTGAACGTATTTTTCTTTATCATAGTCAGAGGTGAATTTATTTGCTTGAGCTATAATAACGTCAGCAATAGCCTCTACCTCCTCCATATATTTTTTGTACGTATCGTTATCCATTACGTAATCTATTTCAAAATACGTTTTATAGCCACTTGTGTACATTTTGCACTTAAGACCAATACTGAATAAATCAGGATTATCAAAGGAGAGTGCTCTGTAAACCTTTTTTAAATCACCGTTGGTAAGCTCCGGCACCTCTATTTTCTCAGGCTGACTGTATATTTCCGAAAGAATTACACTATAAATCTTTTTTTCTTCCTCATTAAGCTCCTCGTAGCTATGCCTGTAGTAGCCTGTGCCATCACCACTTGCAGGTATAATATAATCGTGAAAGCTCTGTGGCTTGAGGAATGCATTATACACGCCCACCACAACGCTGCCACATACAACTGCCCCCACAATAAATACTATTAATATAATAGTAACAAGCTTACTTTTCTTCACTTTCGCTTACCTCCGTAGGTTCGATTTTTATATTGTCGGAAACAAACACCTTCATTTTTTCCTTCGAGGATTTTGGTAACAGATACTCCAGCTCATCCTTTGCACCCATAAAATCCACAATGGAAACATCCGTATTACAATAATCCACAATTATTGAAAAGGTGTTATCTGCAGAATTGAAGCGCTCTGCTGTATAAAATGCATTGAAGGCTGCAACGACTATTTCTGCATTACCCTTTGCCTTCTCGTACCCCTTTTCAGATTCGCAGATATATTTCATATATTTGTAGGTTTTATCGGGGGTCAAAATATTTTCTCCCCTGTTAAGCTCCAAAAACATATCCTCTGTATCGTAGGCTATATCAGATGAAAGCTTGATAGTTATGTCACCCATTGCCCTAAAAAAAGACTTGTAGCCATTTTCAGTAAGTACAACGTACCTGTCAATTTCAATACCATAGAAGCGATTGACAAAAGAAACTGTTTCGTTTACTCCGTTTTTTACGAGAAGCTGACCACAGCTGAGTCCCGTCTGAGAATCGGTTATACCATCATCTATAGGGATCACCCTGATTGTTTTATCAGACAAATCAACAGAGACTATATTCACAAAAAGAGTCTGGGTCTTTGCTTCATCTGTAACAGCAACAAAAAACTCATACTTGCCGGTATAGGAAACACTATCCACAGAGGTTGTGGTAGGTGCAGAGGTTGTGCTTTCATCCTGCTTTACAAACATATTGTTAAAGTCGTAGTCATAGGAGCGCCACAGCAAAAGCATTGATACTGTACCTAAAATTATACAAAAGCACAAAAAGGCTATCATAAGTGTAAGGTTTCTTTTTTTATTCTTTTTATTTTTCTGCTGTAAGTCCAGGCCGTAATCTGCCATTATTACACCTCATTAATTCTCAAATAACGTTTTTTTAACGCATATATGTTAAGTATACTAAACCTACGCATAAAATACAAGAAAAAATCAATCAATTAATCAATTGTTTAAAAATAAAGAGAGCAATCGCAAACAAAACACGATTGCTCTCTTTATTATTTCTGGTGCGGCTTTGATACCAATGCCATCGCAAGTGCCGATAAGATTGCTACAGTAATGCCTCCTGCACCTGACGTAAGAGGCCCTGTGAAAATCCCTATAGCACCCTGCTCATCTATAATACCTCTTGTGCCCTCTGCCATTGTAGCTCCAAAACCCAAAAGTGGCACTGTTGCACCTGCACCGGCAAAATCCTTTAACGCTCCAAATACGCCAATAGCCTCCAGTACAACACCTGCAACTACAAACAAAACTAATATTCTTGCAGGTGTAAGCTTGGTTTTATCTATAAGCACCTGACCTATTACACATATCAAGCCACCAACTACAAATGCCTTTAAAAAAATCATAACATCACCTTTACTGTTAGTATTTACACAAGGTGATAAAATATGTAAAAAGAAAAACTCCTTGCCTGAAGCAAGGAGCCAACTTGAAATATTAATTATTCAGCAACTGTTTCGCTAACAAAGTCCTCGTCGAGGCATGAGCAAGAAACGTAGTTATCCTCATCGTAGCCCTGTGGAGCTGTTTTCTCTTTAATCTTGTTGATGATAACATAGATTGCTGCAACTGCTGCTGCGATAGCTGCAATAACACCGATAACCTTTAATACTTTTTTCATATTAAAATCCTCCTTGGATTTATTTTTAACTTAAGATAATTATATCATACACCTAAAAAAAGTCAAGCAAACAATTATTAATTTTTGGTAAAAACAGGTGTGATTATAAACTATTTTTTCGTCAATAATCTTTTCATAGACAGACCAATTCAAGTACATATTTTTGACGAAGGAGTTATGAAATGTACTATAACAAGGTTGAAATCTGCGGAACAGATACAAGCACACTTAAAACACTTACAGAAAAGGAGAAAACAGAGCTTCTTATAAAGGCTAAAAACGGTGATACACTTGCAAGAGAGAAGCTTATTACGGGAAATCTTCGCCTTGTGCTCAGCGTTATACAGCGTTTCTCAAACAGAGGCGAAAATCCGGATGATTTATTTCAGGTGGGTTGTATAGGACTCATTAAAGCTATAGACAATTTCGATACAAGCCATGACGTAAGATTCTCCACCTACGCTGTGCCGATGATCATCGGCGAAGTACGAAGGCACCTTAGAGACAATAACCCTGTCAGGGTCAGCCGTTCAATGAGAGATACTGCATACCATGCTCTGCAGGTTCGTGAAGCCCTGAGCAACGAGCTCAACAGAGAACCCACAATTGAGGAAATTGCAAAAGCATTAGGAAAAGAAAAAAGCGAGGTCGTTATTGCCCTTGATGCAATTGTTGAGCCACTGTCTTTTTACGAGCCTGTATACTCTAATGGTGGTGATACCATATATTTAATGGACCAGATTGGCTCCACAGAAACAGACGGCGACTGGATAGACGAAATATCTATGAAGGAGGCATTGAAAAATTTACCCCCAAGAGAAAAAAAGATACTTTCCATGCGCTTTATGCAGGGTATGACGCAAACAGAGGTTGCAGAAGAAATCGGAATTTCACAGGCTCAGGTATCAAGACTTGAAAAAAGTGCCATTAATACTGTAAAAAACGGTTAATTGACTTACAGCTTCGTTTATTGTATAATTTAATTGAAGGATACAATATATTTTAAAAAGGAGGCTGTATTTATGAATAATAAAATTATTGCAATAAGCCGTCAGTTCGGCTCAGGCGGACGCACAGTAGGAAAGCTGGTTGCCGAAAAGCTTGACATTCCCTGCTATGACCAGGAAATAATTGAGAAGATTGCTGAAGATAGTGGCTTTTGCCCCGAATTTATAAAAGAACGTGGTGAATACGCTTCCTCCGGAAGCTGGCTGGCAAACGCATTTTCAGACAGGGACTACTACGGAAATTCCATTCAGGATAAGGTTTGGTTTGCCCAGAGAAAGGTTATTCTTGAGCTTGCTGAAAAAGGACCTTGCGTAATTGTTGGCAGGTGTGCTGACTACATTTTGGCAGACAACTACGATTGCCTTAAGATTTTCATTCACGCAGATATGGAAGCTCGTGCAAAAAGAATTGTCGAACAGTAC
>JAZSJL010000055.1:0-8913 GCA_045534355.1 Acutalibacteraceae bacterium | reverse complement strand
CTCTTTTCACAAGATATTCTATCCGTAAGCTTATGTCCAATTGCAATTTCTCTATAGAAAAGGCAGAAAGAGAGCTTGACTACCATCCAATGAGTGTTGAACAGTCAGTTCAGGACATGGTAGACTGGATTAAAGAGTACGAAAAATAATATCATCAGACTCCGCAAGTATTTACTTGCGGAGTCTTTGTTTTGTGTGCTATAATATAAAAAACATCAGCCTTGGGGTGATTTTATGAAAAAAGCACTTAAAATAGCAGGTGGCGTGTTTGGTGGTATTGTGTGCGTAGCACTCATTTTCAGCATCATAACAGGCTACATATCATATCCCTTTAGTTTACAAAAAAATTCATTGGATAATGAATATACCGTAGAGGATAACGTAATGGAGCTTACTGCAGTTTTTTACAATGGTGAACGTTATAAAACAAAGTGGTTTAATTATTTTGGTGTGAAGTATTCTACAGAATATTACTTCAAGGGCACTATTACGTATTTCAACGGCTTGAAGGAAATATCCGAGGACTTCTTCCTTGAGCCTGCAGAGGGTGGCTGCTTCTATTCTTTTATAGATGGCTTCCTTGAGGGTAAAAAGGCAAATGCCTTGTGTGATATTCAGTTTGAGTGTCTTAATGATGACGACGGAGAATTAGTTTTCTATGGTCTTTCCGTTTTCAACAGAGATATTTTTGAAAACCAGGTGTTCATTGAATCAGAAACTCACAAATTAGGTATAGATTTGCATTGGGGTGGAGCACTTAGTTACCTTGAAGCATATGGCGAAAACGTTGAGGCTGTTTCTATAGATGGTAAAATCAAGGTTGACTCCAATGCTTCGGAGCGTTATTCCACAGAGGCTGTCAATAAAAACGTGAATCTTATAAACAGAAACGATACAGGCAGGTTAGTACAGCAATCCTACTACGGCACAGATGATTATGACTATGGTGTGTTTATGGATAACAAATGGCGCTATAATCCTGTGCAGGGTGGCAATCAGTATAACGATGCAAGTAAGATTGTAGATTTAAGAATAGATGAAGCTTCTGTCTACGTTAAGTGCCGACCACTTGATTGGGCAAAGGAGAAGGAGTTTATTACTCCATCATATATGGAAGCGACCTACACCCTTGAGGGGGATCTTGTTCACGCAAACTGCAGGTTTGTGGATTTTTCGGGTCTGCCCGAGGCTACTGCTACACAAGAGATTCCTGCTTTTTACTGTATTGAGCCACTTAACAGGTTTGTTTACTATGCAGGTGATAAGCCTTGGAGTAATGATTCGCTTACAGTTAGGGATGATTTGATTTTCTGGCCTGATGCAGGCTATCCGAACTTTGAATCCCAAGAGCATTGGTCAGCTTTTACAGGTGAGTTTGAGGACAGCTTCGGCATAGGTCTTTATGTGCCCGGTGAAACTAAATTTTTATCCGGAATCTATGCAAGAGGAGAAACAACTAATACTGATCCCTCAAAGGATGGCTCTACGTCATATATTGCCGTAGTGAAAGATAGGGTGTTTAAAAGCTACGAGCCATTTTCTTATGACTTTTACCTTGCTACGGGAACGGCACAGGAGATAAGGAATCAGTTTAAGATACTTGAAAAATAAAACAAGGACAGATGAATTATGAAAAAGAAAATTATAATTTCAATCGTTGCAATACTTCTTGTAGGTGCTGTTGTTACCCTTGCTGTAATGCCAAAGGGTATTTTGCAGGGTGAGGCATCTGCAGACTTTGCTATTGATATTTCACAGAAAAACGGTGTTGCTTCCAATGTGGTTAGTAACAACAATATCTGGGATATGGGTGAAAGCTTTTATGACCCTCAGATAAACGAAGATTACAACGTTTTTGAGTTTGTTGAGTACGTTCAGTTTATGCAGTGCTCAGGTGGTACAGAGAGCAGAGATTTGTTCAAGGACCCAATGAACTTTGACGTGTTGGATGACTATGATTTTGAACCACTTATCAAAAACTGTGCAGGTATTCTCAAGCTTGGTGCAAAGCCACACCTTAAGTTAGGTGGTGTGCCACTCAAATATACAAAGGACTACCTTCTTGACGGCTTTGGTATGAACGTTTATCCACCGGATGATTACAACGTTTACTATGACTACATATATGCCCTTGCTTCTGCTCTTGTGGCAGAATTCGGTAAGGAGGAGGTCCTCTCCTGGCGCTTTGGTGTAATGACCGAATATGAAAACTGGGATTGGTTCAGAGCAAAAAACGAAGAGCCTGAAACTACAGCAATTGAGTACTGTAAGCTTTATGACTACACAGTTCAGGCTCTTATAGATGCAATCGGTGACGAGGTTTTTGTTGGAGCTCACTCAATGACAGTAACCGAGGGCCATTGGGATGAAGCCGAGTTTATAAAGCACGTTGCAAAGGGTAAAAACTATGCAAATGGTGGCACAGGAACACGAATCAGCTTTTTGTCTGCATCCTTCTATGACCACTCTCCCCAGGAGTATACAGAGGGCTATACCTTGCCTGAAACAATAAACTATATCCGTACAATTGCCGAGGAAAACGGACTTAAAAATCTTTTATATGGCGTAGATGAGGGCAGACTCCTTGTTGGCATTGAAAGTGGTAAGGATAGCGATGAGCTTCTTTCAAGAACTGTTGGTTACACCTATCAGGCAGCGTACGATGCAAGACTCTGGAAGCAGTGCCTTGATAATAATATAGACTATTTCTCCTCATGGAGCTTCCTCACAGGTGGTATGGTAAACGGCTATCCGACTGTTTCATACCACGTTGCAAAGAATATTTCAGCCTTCAAGGGCTCACAAAAGGTTGCAACTGCTGTGGAGAATGCAAAGCCAACGGAATTCAAGGTTGAAATGGACGGTGTTTCTGTTTACGATGAAGAAACAAAAACACTTCGCATAATGGCATACAACTACAAAAACGATTTAGACTATGATGACCTTGCCGTTTTCAATTTCGATATTGATTTGACTAAATATGATTTCACAAATGCAAAGGTTAAAACACGCTTCGTTGACGATAGCTGTAATTTCTTCGACGAATGGCAGGCTGACAGGGTTGAGTATAACATCACAAACGATAAATTTGCCTGGTCACCGGATGACCCCTGCCTTGATTGTGAAACAACACTTTCAGACCCGGATACAAAGGCGTTTTACCAAGAGCATCTTCGTGATAAATATATTGATTGCTCAAAGCTTGAAACTGTAAACAGTCAGATGAAAATTACCGACGGTCACCTGAAATTCAACAACGTGGTACACGGTAATTCCGTAGTTTTCTACGAAATTACATTTGAATAATCATAAAACAAAAGCTCCTCTCATATAGTTCTTTAGAACTCTATGGGAGGATTTTTTATGTATAACGATTATGAAGACAGAGCAGTAGCTCTTGGCAGATATATTGCCGACAGCAAGGCAACCGTAAGAGCCACAGCAAAAAAATTCGGTGTTTCAAAATCCACAGTTCACACAGATATTACCGTAAGGCTAAGGCGTGTTGACCCTGCCTTGTTTCACGAGGTGCGCAAGGTTTTAGATGTGAATAAGGAGGAGCGCCACATAAGGGGAGGTATTGCCACAAGGGAGAAATATAAAAGGGAGGCAATTGTTTCCGGTCGCTCGGGAGGTTGACAAATTATGTTGAAAGGGTTATATTTTTATTAGTGTAAAGAAATAGAAATATAACTAAAGGGTGTTGAAATAAATGAAAAGAATTTTATCTGTTTTACTTCTTATTGTACTTGTTTTATCCTTTGCAGGGTGCAAGGGTGGTTCATCAGGTGGAGAGGGTCATATCGGCAATAAAGACTCAGCCTTCGATGAAAATGCTTCCGAAAATATTACCCTTGACCACGCAGCAGGCAATCTCAGTATGGATGAAAGCGTTGTTAAGGAGCTCCTTTCTGCCTTCTCTCTTCAGGATTTAGGTCTTGCACAAAGTGTTTATGACTATGTTTTTTCAATAAAGCAGGCAACTCTCAATGGTAAGGCTTGTGTTGAGGCAAAGGCTTACCTTGCAGATCCTAAAAAGGTTGAGGGCACATTCTATATTACGGGTACAGAGTGCTACAGGTTCGATGAAGCAACAGGTGAATATTACCTTCTGACAACTAAAGGCTCACAAAGGGCAGAGGTAACCATTGAAGGAACCAATCCTGCAGACGATACGACTCAGGGTGTAACAGAATCAACAACCCAACAGCGTACACAGGATGATATTAACGATGAAAACACACAGGTTTTAAGAGCAAGGTATAAAAACTATGATTTATCAGTTGTAGGTGTGCCCAAGCCTATTGAAAATTACACATTTTTGGCAACAGGCAAAACTGCTAAGGCTGCAGATGGTGAAAAGGTGTATATCATCTACCTTCTTGAAAATGGTCAGTACACAGATTTCACGTTTGCAATGAGCTTGAGTGGCAAGGACTATTATTATGACAGCGCAAATGATGAATATAAGGCTTTAAAATAAGCAATAAACAATACTCAATAACAACAGCCGTGAGAATTCTCTCACGGCTGTTGTTTAAATTTATTAGGCTAATATTCCCAATCCCTCAAGCAGTATTTTTAAACCGAGAAGTATAAGCACAATACCACCGGTAAGCTCTGCTGCAGATTTGTAGCGAGTGCCGAAAATGTTACCAATCTTAACACCTATTGCTGAAAGCACACAGGTTATAGCTGCAATTACAACGAATGCTATGTATACAAAGTAGTTGGGCTCAAAATCTGTAAATGCAAAGCTCACGCCAACTGCAAGGGCATCAATGCTTGTTGCAACTGCAAGTACAATCATTGTTTTAAAGCCTAAGGAATCATCCTGACAATCCTCGTCTTTAGAAAGTGCTTCTTTGACCATATTGCCACCTATAAGCACAAGCAGTACAAAGGCTATCCAATGGTCTATTGCTGTTATTTTTTCTGCAAATGTACTTCCCAGCAGGTAGCCTGTAAAGGGCATAGCACCCTGAAAAATACCAAACCAGGCACCTACAATAAGGCAGTTTTTTAAATTGATTTTTTTAAGAGCAAGACCCTTGCAAAGTGCAACTGCAAATGCGTCCATTGAAAGGCTTACTGCAAGTATAATTATTTCACTGATTCCCATAGTACATCTCCTAACGCTTTGTAAATGATAGTAAAAGTAAAGCTATAAGTCAAGAGTTTTATTTTTATTTAATGAAATATTCATTGATTTTAAGATGTGGTTTGTGCTATTATCTTTTCAGTAATTGCTTCTTTCGGGGGTGCAGTATGAAAAAATCAAAAATTGCTTTATTGGCTTCAGGTGCAGTGTTATCTGCAGTAGGGGCTTATAAGTTTAAAAAATTCCGTGAAATGGATTTTCAGGAGAGGTGTGCCAGGTGCTCTGCTAAATTTGTTGGCGCTATTGAAAAATTGCACAAGGGTTTACCCAATCCTCCTGTAGACGAAATTCCGGACGGTGGCTGTAATATCTGCTCAAGGCAGTATATGAAGGCTGTGCCCGAAAAAGCACGTTGGAGCCTTGGCTATTCACAGGTAAGCATACTCCCTGATGACATTTTAACTAAAAAATACTGCATAGCAGGTAACACAAGGCTCCCCGCAAATTTTGCAAAGGGCGTTTTAGACGATGTGCGTGTAAGAACAATTGCCCTTGATGATAACACGGGACGTGGTGCAGTAGTTTTCTGTTCTGTTGACTGCATTGGCATTACGAAAAGAAATATTCAGAAAATTCGTACAATGTTAAAAAGCTATACGGAAGAAAAGAATATATCATATATTAATATCAGCTCCCCCCATACTCATTCGGGTATAGATACAATGGGTATCTGGGGTGAAATTATAGATGTGCTCAGCAATAACCGAAAAGTGCTCAAAACAGGTGAGGGTAGCCTTAAAAACTCCTGTGATGATGAGTATATGGAGTTCTTGTTCCAAAGAATTGCCGAAAGCGTTAAGTCAGCAGTTGAGTCAATGGAGCCCGGCAAGCTCTACGAGAGCTATATGGGTAAAAGCTCTATGCAGGGGCTGGATGAAGCCTCGCCACTTGCCGAGAGGGGTCTTTATGGCTATGTGTGGGATAGACGTGAGCCTCACGATTGCTCAACTCAGCTTTTAAGGCTACGCTTTGTGCCTGACAACAAAGAGCACAAGGAAACTATTGTCTTAAGCTTTGGTGCTCACCCGTATATCGTTTCAATGAAGGAGCCGGGCAAGGGTAACGGAGATATGGTTTCGGGCGATTTCGTTTATAACTTGGGTGACTTCTTTGAGAGAAACAATTACAACTTTGTGTTTTTTAATGGTCCTATAGCTGCTGTTTACCCCACACGCCTTTATTCAAATCGTGTTGACCTTGCAACACAGGCAAAGGCAGTTGGTGAGGAAATAGGCAGAATCAGCCTTGCAATGACAATGGGGAAAGAAGAAATCGAAAAGAATCCTGTAGTTAATCCCGGTGCATATGAAATCCAAATGGGTATATTCTCCAACGGACAGTCAAGTAACTACTCAAAGTGGATTGGTTGCAAGGGTGAACAGATAATTGAAGAAGCAGAGCTTAAGCCTTTGCTGAATCTTACTGTCCAAAGGGCAGATTTGCAGGTTGACAACCCCATATTCTACACCATAGCAAAGCACAGAATAGGCTCATATACAATTTTACCTGGTGAGGGCGATAAATATACCTCCTATACAGAGGTTGGCTTGCTTGAATTAGGTGGCAAGAGAAAAATTGCACTTGTACCGGGTGAGCTGGAACCGGCAGTCCTGAGTGGGTCACAGGCTGTTCGTAGTGAGGAGTCCTTCTCAAAAACAGCTTTCAGCGCTACTCCTCTTAAGCAGTCGGCAGAGGACGAGGAGCTTATGGTGTTTGGTCTTACAAATGATGCTATAGGCTACATAATTCCGGATAACGACTTTTCTATGATGTTCCTTGGTACGGGTAAGCTGATGAAGGAATTATTTGGTAATCACTATCTTGAAATATTCTCCTTCGGCAAATTTACTGCTGCAAGTATTGCTGATACGTTTAAAAATATTTGTCAAAGCATTACGGATGTGAAAGAATAAATGGATTTTTCCAAAATCAAAGAAAAATTGAATATTAAAAAGCTTATTGCCATAGCTGTTGCATTGATTGTTTTGTTTTACCTTGCAGCGACAGTTGCAGTCAGCGAGAGCTTCCTGAACACAGAGCGCTTTGCTGAATCCCAAAGAGGGCAAAGCCTTTTAGAAAAACCACTATCCTCTACAGCGTACGTAAAGTGGCTTGAGGGTGTGGCAAAGGATTTCGAGACTGAAGAGCTTAAAGGTATTTACGTAAAAAATAACGATACCTCACACAGCAGTATAGTTCTTGTTCATTCCCTTACCACAACACCTTTGGATATGGCTGTGTATGCATATCATTTTTACTCTCTTGGTTTTAACGTGTATATACCCGAATATATGACCGACTCCTGCACAATGGGTGTAAGTGAAAAAATGGTGATTGCCGATACAATTAATATGGTGGCTTCGAAGGATGAAGGCTCCACGGTTTTCGTTTTCGGTGTTGGTATAGGTGCCACTACCTCAATACTTGCAACAACCCAAGGCTTACCCGAAAATGTAAAGGGTATAATTGCAGATTCACCATATTCAATGGTTGACAGGCTGTTTGAAGAAAATATTAACCAAGTTTATGGACTTAAGGCTTTTCCTGTTGTGCAACTGTCATCGCTTTACGTGAAAGCTGTAAAAGGATGGGACACAGGCAGCGATGCTGTTATATCAGCTGCAAGGGAATCCGAAATACCCATTATGTATATTCACGGCACAGAGGATTCTGTTGTGCCTGTTGAGCACAGCAATAATCTTTTTGAAATTACAAGGGCAAGGGGTACCGACCACGTTACCATTCACGGTGCTACACACCTGCAGGGACTTAACACGGACCCTGAAAAGTATTGGCGTGAGGTAGACTCTTTTATAAGGAATTCTATGGATTAATGTAAATTCCCTGAAAAAGATAATTAAAAGTGAACAAAACCCTTGACAAATAATTGTTACTTTGTTATAATGCACTCCTGTAAAGTAAAAGTTCTTTACAGGAGCTTTTCTTCAGAATGGGAAAGGAGACGGCATATGGCAAAGAATCTTGACGTAGTTGTGCTTTGCGATTACTACGGTGAAATGCTTACCGACAATCAGCGCAAGTTCATCGAGTTTTATTATAACGATGACCTCTCTCTTTCCGAAATAGCTCAGAACGAAGGCATAACGAGGCAGGGTGTGCGTGATGCAATCAAGCGTGCAGAAACCCAACTCTTCGATATGGAAAAAAAGCTTGGTTTTGCAGCCCGTTCAAGAAAAGTGAACGATGCTTTGGAGCTAATAATCGAAAGCACCGAGGTTATAAACAACTACAATATGAACGTTTCTCTTTCCCGAGAGGTGAACGACGCTGTTGTTCAGATCAGGTCAGTCGTTGATTCTCTCAGTGAATAATAAAGGAGGGTCACCGTGGCTTTTGAAGGACTTTCAGAAAGATTAGAAAATGCTTTTAAAAAGCTGAAAAGCAAAGGTAGCCTTACCGAAGCCGACGTTAAGGATGCTATGCGAGAGGTGCGACTCGCTCTCTTGGAGGCAGACGTTAACTATAAGGTAGCAAAGGACTTTACAAACACAGTAACACAGCGTGCTATAGGTGCCAAGGTTATGGAAAGCCTTACCCCTGCACAGATGGTTATTAAAATTGTTAACGAAGAGCTTACTGCTCTTATGGGTGGCACACAGTCCCGTCTTGCTACTGCAGCACATCCACCAACGGTTGTTATGATGTGTGGCTTACAGGGTTCAGGTAAAACTACCCACAGTGCCAAAATTGCTCTCAAGCTTAAGGAAGTCGGAGGCCAAGCGGTCTTAGGA
>JAZSJL010000383.1:0-5324 GCA_045534355.1 Acutalibacteraceae bacterium | reverse complement strand
TCCGAGCTTACGCTCGCAAGAGGGTCAGGCTGTGACATAACTTTTATTTATTCAAAGGATTAAATATGTCAAATAACAAACTCAACCTCGAAATGCTTCTTCCCTTTATTGAGGAAGCTTTTGAAAGAAACACTACATTTAAAATACCTATTACGGGTACAAGTATGAATCCACTTCTTTATGAGAAGCGAGATTTTGTGCTTATAAAAAAAACTGAATTCCCGTTGGAAATAGGTGATATTCCACTTTACAGGCGCAGAACAGGGGAGTTTGTTTTGCACCGTATAGTCGGCAAGAATGAAAAGGGCTATATTTTGTGTGGAGATAATCAGTTTGTGCTTGAGCACGGCATACTTGACAGCCATATTATCGGTGTTGTGTGCGAAATGAATATAGATGGCAGGGCTGTCGGTGTGGATGATGCCGGGTATATTAAGCACAAGGAAAAGTACGTTAAAAACGTGAACAGGCGCTATCCCTTGAGGAGATTACGATACAATTTAAGCAGGTTGTTAAAATGAGTGAGAATCAGGCTACTGCCAATGAGATTACCACTATTGGCAGAATTATTATCGAAATAATAAAAAATGATTTAGCAGGTAACGATTATATGTTGCCTGCTGATGTTGATTTTAAAAAGCTTTATACGTTAGCAGACGTGCACAGAGCTGTTCCTCTTATTGCCGAGGCTGTATTGCGTTGCCCGTATGCTCCCGATGAAGTGAAAAAGAGGTTTAAGGCTGAGCTCTTTAAGGTTACGGTACGCTATGAGGGTCAGCTTAAGGAGAAGGCAGAGCTTTCTGCACTTTTTAGTGAGGCAGGGGTTAAGCATTGCTTCCTTAAGGGTGATAAATTATCAAGATTTTATAAATCTCCCGAACGCAGATTTATGCTTGATATGGATATCTACGTTGATGAGGGTAGCTTTGAAAAGGCAGAGGCTATAGTGCTTGGTCGTGGTTACGAGCTTAACAGCTTTGGTGATGACAAGGATGTTGGCTACATTAAAAAGCCTTTTTATAACATAGAGCTTCACAAAGAGCTGAAGTACGATTACGATAAGGGCTACGATTACTATAAGGGTGCTTTTTCTCGTTTGCAGAGTGTAGAGGGCACCTGTGAGCTTAATATGACAAATGAGGATTTCTATGTGTATATTCTCTCACACACGGCTCACCACTTCGAAACGGCAGGTACGGGAATAAGAAACGTTTTAGACCACTACTACCTGAATACAAAGCTAAAGCCACTTTGCGATGCGAGTGTTCTCCAAGCAGGTCTTGAGGCTGTGGGTCTGGCTGCCTTTGCGCAAAGGCTGGATGCACTTGCAGAAGCCTGGTTCTCTGATGGTGAATACAACGATGATATTGAAGAAATGTCGGATTACATTTTATTAGGTGGCGTTTTTGGCAATAAAGTGAATCACTATATGGGTGGCATTTTAAGAGGGGACTACAGTGATAAAAAATCTTCGTTCGTTTTAAAAAGACTTTTTCCACCCAGGGCTAAAATACAGGACAGATATCCCGTTTTGAAGAAACTTCCGTTCCTTTTGCCGTTTATATGGGTGGTAAGGATTATAAGTGCGATTTTCTCTAAGAAAGATTACTCTGCTGAAATAGATAATGCAGATTCGGTTACACAGGCTCAAAAAGAAGATTTTGCTCGTTTTATGCAAAAAAACGGCTTGTAAAATTCCAAAAAGGTATTGTAGTTAATTGTAAAATATGATATATTAACTTGGTATGAATATTTATTTTAAATAAAGGAGAATTTCAATGGCTTACGAAGAAAAAAAGACTACCGAAGAAGAAGTTGGTCTTGAATTTATATTTAAGTTCATGCGCCAGATAATTTCTAAATGGTGGCTTATTGTTATTTTTGTTGTTGCTTTTGCTGCTTCAGGCTTTGCAATCGCAAAAGTTACTTACAAAGAAAGCTACAACTCAAAATTAATGCTCAACGTTTCCAATAAGGATAGCGATGTACAGGGTACAGCATCTCAGGTTCTTACTGCCAGCGATGCTCAGGCTTCTACCTTCATTGCAAACAACTTTAAGATTCTTTTGTCTGAGGGTAATGACTTTATTACCAGAATTCAGGAAGAAGTAAGAATCAAAAACCGTGAGTGCTCTGTAGCTGAGCTCAGAGGTATGATTAGCGTCAGCATCGGTCAGGATTCTACTATTATTACAATAAACGTAAATAGTGCTGACCCGGCTCTTGCTTACGATGTTGCTACTGCTATTCAGAGCGTTTACCTTGATATTGTTAAGGATGCAATGCCTGCAGTAGAAATTACTGTTGCAGACAGCGCTTCAAAGGCTGTGCTTGCTCCTGATTCATCTGTACTTATTTACACAGCCATTGGTTTTATTTTAGGTGCGGCACTTGCTGTTGTTATTATTCTTATTACAGATAAGATTCAGAACAAGCTTCTTTCAACAGACGATATTAAGAACAACTTTAACGTTGATATTCTTGCTACAGTTTCCGATATAAAAACAAAGAATAAGGGCGACCGTACAAGATTGCTTATTACCGACAAAAACGTTGGTTTGCCATTTATTGAAACCTTTAAGCTTATAAGAACAAAGCTTGAAAATGCAAAGCACAAAAAGGGTTACTCTGTTTTCTCTATTACAAGCTCAACAGAGAGTGAAGGTAAAACTACCTGCTCAACTAACATTGCACTTTCACTTGCAAAGAGTGGTAAGTCTGTTCTCCTTATAGACGCTGACCTCAGAAAGCCTGCTGTTTTGAAAACACTTGGTATTTCTCTGGAGGGTGAAAAGGGTATTTACGATATAGTTAACGGCAACAAGTCTTTTGAGGAATCTGTTAAATACATCGAAAGATATAACCTCTATCTCCTTGTTGCTTCTGCAGCAGTTCCGGACCCAAGTGAAACACTTGCTTCTGCAAGTATGGAAAAGCTTGTTGAAACTGCAAGGGCTAATTTCGATTACGTTATTATCGACTGTCCTCCTGCCGGTGTTGTTGCCGACGCTGCTATCGTTGCTAACTACACAGATACAATGATCTTCGTTGCTGCTGAGGAAAGAGTTGCTCTTCGCCAGATAGAGTACGCTTTAAGCGATATTATGACTACAAAGGCTGATATCTTTGGCTGTATCTACAATCGTGCAGGTGCCGGTACACTCAGAATGAGCTCTGCAAAGGCAGGTGGCTACTTCTCAGGAAGATATGGTGGCTACTATGGTTCATCCTACTATTATGGTAGCCGTAGCAGTAGCTACTACTATGGTAGTGGTTCAAGTGGCAAACGCCATCGCCGTCAGCATAAAAGATAATTAATGTACTAATTAAAATGACCACCATTCCAATGGAATGGTGGTCATTTGTTGTTTTATTGAGTTGTAGTGCATATTTGCAGAGTTTATATGGCTGTTTGTTTGCAAAGCAAACAAACACTCTCGACGTGTGCAGTGCGAGGGAACATATCAACAGGAGTAACTTCTACTGTTTGGTAGCCTAAGCTTTCGAGGTGCTTTGCGTCTCTTGCCAGAGTTGCAGGGTCGCAGGAAACATAAACAATTCTTTGTGGTGCGATTTCTGCCACAGTTTCTAAAAGAGCTTGTGCACAGCCCTTTCGTGGTGGGTCTAATATAATCGTTTGTGGTGCAATCCCATCTGCCTTTAGCTGTTCTGCTGCAAGAGAAGCATCACCACAGATGAAACGGGCGTTTCCTATATTATTTAGTAAGGCGTTCTCCTTGGCATCCTCTATTGCCTCAGGTATTATTTCTACACCAATAAGAGATTTTACCTTGTTAGCCATGGAAAGACCGATTGTGCCTGCTCCACAGTACAAATCAAGAATATCCTCTTCGCCTGTGGGTGTGGCATATTCTGCTGCCTTACCGTACAGAAGCTCTGCACCGTCGTGATTGACCTGGTAAAAGGAGAGGGGAGAAATTTTAACCCGTACGCCACAAAGTATATCTGTTATATATGGCTCTCCGTAAATGGCTCTGCAATCCTCTCCAAGCACTACGTTTGTGCTGTTTCGGTTTGTGTTGAGGATGAGCGCTTTGAAGCCTTCTACAGTCTTTAAAGCCTCAATAAGGCTATTACTATTGGGAAGCTCTTTTCCGTTTGCAACAATGCATACCATAAGCTCACCTGTTGCAAATGCTTTTCGTAAATACACGTGGCGAATAAGACCTATACCAATTTCCTCATTGTATACGGTTATGTTGAATTTGTTAATCCAATTCTTTATTATTTCAATAACCTGAGTGAATTCCCGGGGCTGTAACAGACAGTCCTCGCAATCGATTACCCTGTGGCTCTTTTTTGCATAAAAGCCGATTTTTAAAATACCGTTTTCTCGTCTAACAGGGTACTGTGCCTTATTGCGATACCTTGTAACCTGTGGAGAGGGGATTATTGGTGTGAAATTTGGCGTAAGCCCACCAATGCGACGGAAGGCATCTATAACCTTTTGCTCCTTTAAGCGAAGCTCCTCTTCGTAGGATATGTGAGCGAAGGAGCAACCACCACATGATTTGAAGCACAGGCACTCCGGCTCGATTCTGTGCTTTGAGGGTCGTATTATTTTTTCAATTTTACCTACTGCATAGGTTTTCTTTGCCTTTATAATATGGCAAAGAATTTCATCTCCTACAGCTGTGTTTTCCACGAAAATGGCTTGACCGTCAAACCTACCAACGCCACCACCCTCTGCAGTATAGCCTGTTATATTCAATTTTATATTGTCGTTTTTGTTAACCATTTTTCACACACTCTACTGCTTTTTTGTAATCCTCAAAGGTTAAAAATGTATTAAGCACCTGTATCATAGCATTTGTTGTAAGCCTTGCAGGGAGACCCAAGTGTTTTAGAAGCTTGGCTCGTAGCTGCTCGCTGTTTTCTCTTCCTGTAAGACCATCCTCGTAGAAATCAAGCTTTGTGATTTTACGATTTTCGGATGCCTCTGTTTCTTCACAAAGCACGCCTGCTTTTTGGAGCGCCTCTACTATAACCTGTGTGCTGACACCCTCTACACCCAATTTGCCCTCCTTAGAAGGCTCTGTTTTGCGTTTTTCCTTGCCGAATATATCAGGTATATATGCATGGGTGATTTGCTCTGCAGGGACTATTCCACGGATAAAGGAGCGTATTGTAAACCCTGCTGAATCGCTGTCGGTAAGTATTAGTATTCCTTTTGTTTCGGCAAGCCTGCGTATAAGCCTCTGCTTTTCTTTATTGTTGAATATACCGAAGCCATCTGTTTCTATTATGACGGCATCTAATACAGACGAAAGCTTGATTTTATCGTAAAGTCGGAGGCCAAGCGG
>JAZSJL010000083.1:0-2527 GCA_045534355.1 Acutalibacteraceae bacterium | reverse complement strand
ACAACCCTCTATAAGACAGGAGCGCAGGGGGTGGGGCTGAAATACACCTCTCATATGTTGCCATCTGTTTGCACTGCTACAGGAATTGTAGGTTACAAATTCAAGCTGGTCCATAAAGGCTCGTTCAAAGCGCTCGTATGTGGTAAAGGTTCTTGTGTCGCCTGTTTCAATGGAAGTCTTTTCACCACTCATAGCGTCTACACCATTGTGCAGAGCAAACTCAAGGCACTTTGTGAATACAACCTCGCCATCCTCAAGACCCATATGACTTTTGCCGAGAATATCTATCTGATTGCAACCGTTCATACAGTAATCGTGGCTGTCTTTGGGCGGTATGCCAAGCTTTTCAAGAGCAACGCAAACCACGTCGTCATTGTATAGTGATGGGAGTCCTGTTCCTGTTGCGAGAGTATCTGCAATAGCAGCCCAAAGCTTTTCGGGAGTGTTTCTGTGAACACGGCAGGTGAGGTTAGGTGTGTTGTGCCTCTTATTTCTGACCATAGCAAGAATCTCGTACGTTAGCTCGTTTGATTCATCGTTCCAATTTTCATCACTACCCGAAATACAGAGATTCCAGGAACGGTGGTCGTGAAAATAATCCCAAAGCCTGTCAAGAAGGTCGATTGCTTCGTTCTTGTTTTCTGTTTTCTCAAAGGCAGGGTACATATACTGGTCAAAGCGACCTGGTGAATCACTACCGTCAAGAGCAAAAACAAGCATAAAAGAACACATAGCTGACATAAAGTCATATGCAGGCTTCTTCGGTACTGTTTCAAATGATTTTGCCGTGCGAAGATAAAATGCTTTGTCATTTTCATTATCACATTTTTCCGCCATTTGGAGAGCAGCTTCTCTGTACCTTTCACCAAAAATATCTATGGCATCAAGAGTGTAAGAGCAAGCACGATAAAACCAGGGCTCGTCAGGGTGTTTGTCACGATTTTCTGCAATAATTGAACGAATGTGTTCAGTGCCCAAATTGATAATTCTACCGTAATCGGGGTTGGAGTGACCACCCCAACCACCACCCCATTCAGCACCTGAATTATTGAGTGCATCGGTAGCTTCGCAATTAAGCATTTGTGATTTGCTTCTGAATATATTTATCTCTTCAACATATCTGTGGAGTACTTCCTTGTGCTGGGAAAATTTTTCAGCAAGCTTTAAAATGTTTTCATCTGAAAACCAAAGCCCGTCAGAGGGGGAGTAGCCTGAGCTACCACTTTCTGTTACAAAGGCAGTTTCAGGGAGTAGCTGGCGTGAAAATTTGATTTTAAGATTCTTTGAGGCGTGGAGAAGTGCAAGACCTACTCTTTCGCCGATTTCAAGACTTTCATCTAAAAAATATCCATAAAGGAAAGGGTCAATTTTAGCTAATTCTGTCATATGTAAACCTCGTTATTTTGATACTCTGATATCTATATCGTGAGAATTGAAAAGTGATACCCAACGTGATATTTCTTCATCCGTTGCACTTTCGTGGACGAAAGCTGAAGTCGAACCAAACTTTTCAGCTTTGCCTATACCAAGGGTGTGGTATGGCATAATCTCTGCGTACCTGTATCGACCCTTGTTTTCATTAAGAAAAGCACAAAGTTTCGCAATATCCTCGTGGCTATCGTTATAATCGGGAACAAGGGGGAGCCTGATAATTATATCTGCATTTCTACCCATAAGATATTGAAGATTTGCCATAATGCGAGCATTGTCTGCACCTGTAAGCTCCTTGTGGCGAATAGGATCAAGGCATTTTATGTCATAGAGAAACGTTGCACCAAGGTCTGCAACCTTTTCATAGAAGTCCCTTGAACCAATACCACAGGTTTCAATAGCAAGGGAAATCCCGTTTTCTTTCGCAAGAGTGAGAAGCTCCAAAGTAAATTCAGGCTGATACGACGGCTCACCACCTGTAACGGTAAGTCCACCACCCGACGTGTAGTAGAACATTTTGTCCTTTATGACTTCGTGTAAAACTTCTCGTGTTGTCATTTTTTTGCCAACAATCTTATTGGCATCGTTAAGACAGGCTTCTGTGCATTTGCCACACTTAATACACTTTTTTCGGTTGATTTTCAAATAACCCTTATCAATTTGTCGTGCAGGGCACTCTGAAATACACCTGCCACAGGATGAGCATTTTTGCTTGTCGAAGGACAGGATTGGCTCTTTGTCGAGGCTTTCGGGATTGTGGCACCATAAACACCTGAGAGGACAACCCTTCAGGAACACACAAGTCCTGATACCATCACCATCGTAAATACAAAATTTTTGTATGTTAAATACAATTCCTGTTTCCATTTATGCTCACCAGCTTTCTTGTTAGATTATACCATATCTTATAAATTAAAGACAAGAGTTATTTGTTTTGTGGTGTCGGCTTTTGATATAATCAAAATATTGTATTTGTTAAGTATATTACTTGAAAAGAAGTTTAAAAAATGTTAACATTAATTAAAAGTTACATAGGGGATGAGGTTGCTTGTCCTCAGTAGAGAGTGACCTTGTTGGCATATGTCACGGTGTCCCA